>CAZQKF010000032.1:0-10730 GCA_964593645.1 uncultured Desulfobulbus sp. | reverse complement strand
GGAAGGCCAGAAGATTGAAAAATGTGATGTCTGTCACAATACCAAGGCCGCCGGCATGGAGAAGAAACTTAATACCTTTAAGAATGCAGCCCATGCCCGCTGCAAAACCTGCCACAAGGCACTGAAAAAAGAAGGGAAGCCAGCCGGACCGACCAAGTGCGGAGGCTGTCATAAAAAGGATTTAAAATAATCAGCATTTTTTAGAGTTCCAGCTCCCTGTCTACAGCCGGACACCAAAACGGGGTATACTTGATGTATACTCGGTTTTTTCTCCGTTCTAAAGCTCTCTTTAAGGCCTACACCTCATTGCTGCACATCAATCAAAACTGATGAACCACCGAGGTAACAACGCCCCATATTTCACAGCCGTCTTCACTGCCTATTTCAATGGAGGGATAGTTTGGATTTTCTGCAGCAAGCCGGGCAATACGGCCATCCCTGACCAACCGTTTGACCGTCAACTCCCCGTCCAGAACTGCAATGACTATATCACGGCTTACTGCCTGCCGGGAGCGGTCAACGACCAGGATATCATTGTGATAGATACCGGTACCTGTCATGGAATCTCCGTCCACCCGGACGAAAAAGGTGGCTGCCGGATTTTTGATCAGCAGCTCATTTAAATCCAGCTTCTGGTCGGTATAATCCTCTGCCGGGGAAGGGAAGCCGGCTGATACACCGCCGACAAACAGTGGCAGGGACAAACCGGTCTTCCGGTCTACTCCATAAATCCCGCGGATTGTCGCGTCAGTGGTCATATTCACATCAGCGGCCATTATTGCAGAAGAAGGCAGCTGGCTCTACGCCTGCGGATCGACAAGCGGAACACCGGAATCCATGGCCTCGACCAGGCCATATTCAGAACCGAGCTTGCGCACTGCAATCATAAATGTTGAGGGCATGGGCAGAACCCGTTCCGCATCCAGCAAACCCAGTTCCTTGGCCATGAGCAGGCAGGGAATAGAGTGAACCCCCTCGTGATTGTCGCAGATGGTCTGCATGCGCATGGCATCGGTCAGGTGGGGAATCAAATCATCAACGCGGCCTTTAAGCTCACGGAGTTCCTGTTCAACAAGCTCACGATGCTTTCGCGCAAAGGTATTAACCTCAGGATCAGCCGCCTCTGTGCCGAACAAATTATTGACGACAGCACCTGCCAGCCGTATTCTATCTTGCGCCGACCAGTCCTGATACCTTTGCTGCACATCATCTTTCAGACGCTGATACAGAATCATCTGCACCATGACAATGGCCTCGCGCATGACCGGAACAATCTTGGCATCAAATTCAGGTGCAGCCTCGTTGACTGCATTTGTTATTTCTTCGCTCACAACACCACCTTGATATCGGGATGATCACCAAGCACCTGGTACAACCGGAGCCGATGATAATCACTGTATACGGTCAACTCCAGGCTCAGGCTGATATACTTGCCGCCGCTGGACACGCGGGAATCGGACAGTGAATACGGGGCATCCCCCACATGCTCGGAAACGGCAGCAAGTACGGCCTCCCGCTCCATGCCAATCACCTTGTACTGCCACAGGCAGGGATAATCAATTTTTGCTTTACAGCCGCCGGACGGCTGCTCGGGTATTCTTTCCATTATCTTTAATATCGAATCGAAATTATTCTACATGCATACGGGAGATATCGCCCACCTGACGAACCAGAGCGCCGAGAGCGGTGAGCAGGTTTAAACGATTTGCCCGTATTGCCGGATCCTCGGCCATGACCATCACATCATCAAAAAAACGGTCAACCGGTTCCTTCATGGTCAGCATGGCTGCGAGGGCACCGCTATACTCACCTTTCGCAATCATGGGACGAGCCTGCTTGCCAACAGCCGTCAGGGTGGCAAACAACTCCTGTTCAGCCTTTTCGGTAAGCAGGGCCGAATCAACATCGATTGTCGTATTGTTCTTAATAATGTTGCGAATTCGCTTAAACGAGCCAGCCAGCACGGCAAACTCTTCACTACTGCGCATACTGTTTAAGGCCTCGATACGAGCCAGACAGTCATTAAGGTCATCAAATTTAACTGACGTTGCGGCTTCCACAACCTCCTGTTTCATGCCTGCAGCGGTCAGATCATTTTCAAACCTGAGGCGGATAAAGGAAAGCAGCTGCTCCAGGGTGTCCTCTTTCGCCTCTATCTTCTCTGCATATCCGACCAATGCCTTTTCAGCCAGAGCAGTCAATGACAAGGATATTTTTTTGCTGCGAATAATGTTAATCAGACCAATGGCCAGACGACGCTGGCCAAAGGCATCCTTGTTGCCAGTGGGCCGCTCACCAATGGCAAAACAACCGACCATGGTATCCATCCGGTCTGCCAGCCCAACCAGTGTCCCTAACAGCGATTCAGGCACATCACCACCGGCCCGGACAGGCAGGTAATGTTCATACACGGCTGCGGCAACTGCAGGTTTCTCGCCATCAAGCAAGGCATAATCACGACCGATCAGTCCTTGCAGGGAGGGAAACTCACCCACCATCTCAGTGAGCAGGTCTACCTTGGCAAGACGGGCCGCGCGCACGGCATCTTCTTTAAGCGACGGATCAATCTGATCGGCAAGATAAGCAGCAAGTTCTGCAATTCGCTCACTCTTCTCTGCCATGGTGCCCAGTGTGTACTGAAAGATAATTCCGGACAGGCCTGACATACGCTCGGCAAGGCTCTTTTTCTTGTCCTCATTAAAAAAGAACAGACCGTCTTCCAGACGGGCCCGAAGCACTCGCTCATGGCCGCTGACAGCCATTTCCCGGTCTTTGATATCTGTATTGTTCACCGCAACAAAATAGGGCAGCAGCTTTCCCTGGTCATCAATAACCGGAAAATACTTCTGATGTTCCCGCATGGAGGTAATCAACGCCTCATCGGGCAAAGCCAGAAATTTTTCATCAAAGGTACCGCATACGCCCCAGGGAATCTCAACCAGATTGGTTACCGTATCAATCAAACCCTCGTGCAGCACCGGCTTGCCTGCCTGGCCCACTCGCTCCTGCACAGCCTTCTCTACCTCACGTACAACCAAATCCCGTCGTCTACTGCAATCGGCAATAACTGATTTTTCCTCAAGCAGCTGCAGATATTGTTCATAATCACGTACCTGAACCGGTTCCGGCGCCATGAAACGATGGCCCCTGGTCTGATCTCCAGCATGAACATTTTCAACAGTTAGATCAACTATTTTGCCATCGTATAGAGCCAGCAGCCACTGGATGGGCCGGGCAAAATGCAGCGTGCTGTCGGCCCAGCGCATGGATTTGGGAAACGGGATGGAACGTAGCAGCTCGTCAAGCATCTCCGGCAGCAGTTCGGCAGTTTCCTTTCCCTTAACCTCTTCCACAGCCATCAGATACTCGCCCTTAGGGGTCTCTACCACCTGCAGATCTACCACGGCAAGTCCCTTGGAGCGGGCAAATCCCATGGCAGCCTTGGTGGCCTTGCCGTCCGCGTCAAAGGCCGCCTGTCTGGCCGGGCCGATGTGTTCCTTACGCTGGTCGGCCTGACTCCGCTGGAGATCATCCACAGCAATGGTCAGCCGCCGGGGAGTACCCACAGACTGCACAAGACCAAAATCCAGGCCATATTCTTTCAGCTTTTTCCGGGCAGTCTGCTCCATAGAGGACAGGGCCGGATTAATATAGCCCGCAGGAATTTCTTCAGTACCGATTTCAAAGAGTAATTGTGCCATGAGGGAGGTTCAAGGTTGAGGGTTCAAGGTTTACAAAACAGCTGCTGTTTCTCTTACTTTTGTTTTTTTCGTGTAATTCGCATAAGTTGTGTATTTCGTGGTTTCTACGGCCCTTCCACCGAGGCAAAGGTCGAATAGCCGTCTGCAAGGTTTTCCACCTCGACCCGGAACCAGCCGATTGCTCTGGTTTCGCCTAACGCCTCGCCAAGCTGCCTGCACAGGGATTCAACTGAACCCGACAATCCGGTTGTACCGGCAATGCCCTGCTGCACCAAGCTGATCAGATCTTCGATCCAGATAAACTCGTTAAAACGGACAGCCACCCGGGCGTATCCCCAACGGCCCATGGAACGAGGCAGCCCTTCACCGGCAGGATCCGTGCCCGGCAGGGTTATGGGGACATCCACCTCCATGACCAGGTCGTCAACGTCCTGCAGACTACCATGCATTCTGCATTCATAGCGTTCCGTACCAATTGAGCCGGCCAAGGCCCGGTGTTCAAGAAAATAGGGAAATTCGATCTCAAGATGGGCGGCTTCGGCATCAAGGCGCTGTTTCATCTCTTCAAGAATCAGATGGAATTTTTTCAGGTTGAACTCGCCGTAGAATCTGTTGAGAATCTCAACAAAACGGCTCATGTGCGTTCCCTTGAACCGATGCGGCAGGTTGACATACATATTGACCGTGGCCACGGTATGCTGCAGCTTTTTTTCCCGATCCAGAACCGTAATAGGGTAGGAAATTGTTTTAACGCCGACCTTGCGGATATTGATCTTCCGGTCGTCGTGCAGATTCTGGATATCTCTCATTGGCCTGCAGGGTCAGCAAATACAGGGCCGCAGTACTTGTCGTTGCACAACCACGCCGGATCAATCAAGATATTTGTGGACGGCAGCCTTGAGTTCGTCCATGTTTGCAGATTTGACAATATACTCTTCCGAGGCCCAGGTACCAAAATCTTCTTTGTACTCCTGGTATGCAGAACTTAAAATCACCGGCAGGTCGGCATTCATCTCCTTCATCTGACGAAGCACCTCAATACCGTTTATACCCGGCATATTAATGTCTAAAATAACCAGATCCGGCGAATCCGCTGTAAATTTTTCCAACGCCTCTTCACCGTTCATTGCCGAGGTCACCAGGTAGCCTTCATCCTCAAACTCTTCACGATAGAGCAGCTGAATACCTTCCTCGTCATCAACAAGCAGAATTTTCTTTTTTTCTTGCACAGACTCCTCCTACAGCTCGACTTCACGCATATATTGGCAGGTATCTTCAGGGGGCATGGGATTGATATAAAACCCTGTTCCCCACTCAAAACCGGCAATACTGGTCAGCTTGGGAACAATTTCAAAATGCCAGTGATAATGATCCAGCGGCTGCGACCTGAGCGGCTGGGTATGGAGAACAAAATTATAGGGTACCCCGGGAATGCAGGCATCCAGACGGCGGAGACTTTCAGAAAAAATCTCGGTCAGGGCTGACAATGACGCATCATCCTGATCTATATACGAGGACTGATGCTTTCTCGGCATAATCCACATCTCAAACGGTGTCCGGGGCGCAAAGGGTGCCAGGGTGACGAACTTATCGTTTTCACAGACCAGCCGAATGTTCTGCTGAATTTCCTGGCGGATAATATCACAAAAAATGCAGCGATCCTTGTACTTATAATATGATAGACTGCCCTCAAGCTCTGTAACCAGCATCCGGGGCAGAATAGGCAGGGCAACGAGTTGGGAATGGGAGTGTTCGAGCGATGCACCGGCCGCCTTACCGTAATTTTTAAACACCATTACATAGGAAAAACGTTCATCACGGGACAGGTCGCGGATACGATCACGAAAGGCCCGAAAGGTCAGGATCATCTGATCATGGGGCAGAAAGGAAAAACGGTCTTCATGACGGGGGCTTTCAATCACCACCTCATGGGCACCGATACCATTCATCCGGTCGTATAATCCCTCACCCTGCTTATCAATGTCACCTTCAATGACTAGGGCCGGGTATTTATTGGGCACCACCCGCAGCTTCCATTCCGGAGCGTTTGGGCCCATACCGGGAGGGCGACCATAGACGAGCACTTCGTCAGGGGTTGTTTTCTCGTTACCCGGGCAGAGAGGGCAGAACCCTCCCCTGGTCTGGGGAGACTCAACAACAAAATCCGTAGGCCGTTTACTACGTTCTTTGGCAATAATTATCCAGCGGCCCAGGATGGGATCTTTGCGTAATTCCGGCATCTGTCAGCGTCCCTGCGCTTTTTCCCGCTGTTCCTGCTTGGTTTTGCAGTTAATGCAGAACTTGGCAACCGGGCGAGCCTCAAGGCGTTTGATACGAATCTGTGCGCCGCATTCATCACAGATGCCATACTCCCCTTCATCAATCCGGCCAATGGCCTCATCGATTTTATCGAGCAGTTTGCGTTCTCTGCTGCGCAAACGAAGCTCAAAGCTGCGGTCCGACTCCATAGTTGCCCGATCATTGGGATCGGGGATATTACCATTCTGGCTGGTCATGTCAGTCAGGGTCTGCTCAACATCAGAGATAATATCAAGCTTCATCTGTTCAAGCTGTACTTTAAATTTCTGTAGTAGGTCGCTGTCCATAATGTCTTCTCAGGTCATGGGTTTGCAGACACGAGTTAGTGGGTTACACATTTTTTCAGTCCAGTTGAAAGTATCCGGAATAAATTATATATTGTATTGTGAAACAACTGATATCAAGGATTTACCACAAAGATGATCAGGGAGAAAGATGTTTTTTTCCCTCGACGGTAACAGTGTCGACTCCGTCTACTCATCCCTGCGAAATTCACCGCTCTTGCCGCCGCTTTTTTTCAGCAGGCAGATATCAGAGATCTCCATCCCCTTGTCCACGGCCTTGCACATATCATAAATGGTCAGAGCAGCGACAGACACCGCGGTCAGCGCCTCCATCTCCACCCCGGTTCGCCCGGTTATACCGACTGTGGCCTCAATAATAATTGCGTGGTCGGCATCGGCAAAAGAAAATGCGACATCAGCCTTGGTGATCGCAAGAGGATGGCAGAGCGGAATCAGGGAATCCACTTTTTTTGCAGCCATTATACCGGCGACACGGGCAATACCTAAGACATCGCCTTTCTTCATGGTTCCGGCCTGTACCATCGCGTAGGCTTCCGGGATCATGGAGATTCGACCCCGGGCAGTGGCAACTCTCGTGGTTTCCGTCTTGCCGCTGACATCCACCATCCGGGCATTGCCGGCATCATCAAAATGAGTAAACTTTGTTTTCATAGGGTTCTCAGAGTTCAGGGGTCGGGCTCAAAGTTCAAGGTCATCAATCATCCTTGCCCCTCATCCCTTATCCCTTGTCCCTGCTCTACGCCTTTTCCGTTTCTTTTTCTTTTTTCAGCTTTTTAAAATGGCCGTGAAACAGCTTGGAGAAAAAACCCTCTTCTTCCTGAACGCACTGATCATCAAATTCCTGGAGCAGTTCTTTCTGTTTTTTGGAAAGTTTTGTCGGCGTCTGCACCTGGACTTCAACAACCATATCACCACGACGCCCGCCCCGCAAGCTGGGCACACCGTCACTACGCAGGGTAAAACGTTTGCCGGACTGGGTACCTGCCGGCACTTTCAGTTTGGCCGAACCGTGTATAGTGGGCACATCCACTTCACAGCCCAGAGCCGCTTTTACCATGGGCATGGGATAGCTCAAAAAAATGGTCTGGCCTTCACGCAGGAAAAAATCATGCTCCTGAACGTGAATAATCACATACAGATCACCGGCAGCCCCGCCGCGCCGACCACCCTCCCCTTCTCCAGTCAGCCGCATCCTGGATCCGGTATCAACACCGGCAGGAATTTTAAGCTTTACGGTTTTTTTGCGATTGATCAGCCCTTCACCATTGCAGTCCGTACAGGGTTCTGTAACGACCTGTCCGGAGCCATGACACTGGGGACAGGTTGAACTGACCTGGAAAAACCCCTGGGAACGGATCACCTGACCGCGACCGTTACAGGTGGGACAGGTCTGGGGTTTGTGGCCGGGACGGGCACCGGAACCCTCACAGGTCCAGCAGGTCTCCCGTTTGGTTATATCGACCTCCTTTTCAACACCGTGCACGGCGTCCATAAAGGAGACCTCCAGATCATAGCGCAGATCATCGCCCTGAACCGGTGCATTGGGATCACGTCTGCGGGAGCGGCCGCCAAACCCGAACAGATCACCGAACATCTCATTGATATTTGAAAAAATATCTCCTGAGTTCCCCGGTCCGGAATATCCGGTATTTTTTAATCCCTCATGGCCGTAGGTGTCATAAACCTGCCGCTTCTGCTGGTCACTGAGAACTTCATAGGCCTCGGCAGCTTCTTTAAAACAGGCCTCTGCCTCGGCATCATCGGGATTGCGATCCGGATGATACTTCATGGCCAACTTGCGGTACGACTTTTTTATAACGTCGCCGTCCGCATCTCTGGAGACCTGGAGGATCTCGTAATAACATCTGCTCATGGTTGCTGACTACCTTTTCCTATACCTGTTCCGATTCCGATTCCGTTTCCGTTTCTGTACCAACAGCTTCTGCACGCGCTGCCTCTTCCTGGGCCCGACGCTCTCCCGGCAGATCTAGAACATTGTCAAAACTCACTGCACCTGACGCAATCTCGCGCAGGGTCATGACGATTTCCTTGTTCTTTCCTTCCACCAGAAAAGGTTCGCCTTTCCGGTGCTGACGGATACGCTCCACCGCAAGGTGAACCAGGGCAAAACGGTTGTCATCACCCACCTGGGCGAGGCAGTCTTCAACAGTAATACGAGCCATATTCGGCCTCCTGTAAAATAGGGAATACCTGATCGGTCGTTACCGATCAGGTACTCAAAAACTCTCTGCTTATTCTATTTAAAATGGTGAACACTCATGCGTCCTCTGCCACGAAGTGTTCAGCCGTGTTTTACATTATAACAAAAAATAATCACGATCCCCCTGCCGGGCAAGACCCTATTTTTCAAACGGGTTGCGCAACAGCAGGGTTTCTTCACGATCCGGGCCCACCGAGACAATAACCGGGGCAATCCCGGAAATATCTTCTATACGCTGCACATAATCTTTGGCCTTCTGCGGCAGATCATCATAATCACGCACCTTGGTGATATCTTCCTGCCAGCCGTCAACCTCTTCGTACACCGGACGAGCCAACGCGGTTTTGCGGATATTACCGGGCATGCAGTCAAAGGCTTCGCCTTCAACCGTGTACTTCCGGCCAATCTGCAGCTTGGGCTGCCCGGAAAGGACATCAAGCTTGGTAATGGCCAGACCGGTCAGTCCGTTTAAGCGGACAGCATCATTGGCAACCACCATGTCGAGCCATCCACAGCGGCGACGGCGACCGGTAGTGGCCCCGAATTCTCCGCCTTTACTCTGCAGCTCATCGCCGACCTTATCTCCTTCAGGCAGTTCTGAGGGAAACGGACCTTCACCCACCCGGGTAGTGTATGCCTTCAGGATGCCGATAACCTCGTCAATATGGGCCGGACCAAAACCGGAGCCCAGACAGGCATTGCCGGCAATGGTATTGGAGGAGGTGACAAAGGGATAGGTGCCGTGATCAATATCAAGCTGGGTTCCCTGAGCGCCTTCAAACAAAATATTTTTGCCGCCTCTACGTGCGGTATCTAGGGCCACGGAAACATTGCCGATAAACGGGGCAAGTTGTTCGGCAAACCCTTCAAATTCCGCCTTAATATCATCAAACGAAGCAGGCTCAGCATTATACTGCTTGGTCAAATAAAAATTTTTCTCATCTACATTGGCCTGCAGCTTGTCTAAGAACTGATCCGTATCCAGCAGGTCACCTGCCTTGATGCCGACCCGGCCGACCTTATCCATGTAGCAGGGGCCAATGCCGCGACCGGTGGTGCCGATTTTTTTGCCTTTGGACAGAGCAGCTTCACGGGCCTGATCAAGCATCTGATGATAGGGCATGATCAGATGGGCATTTTCACTGATCAGCAGACGGCCCGGGGTTACCGGCAGCCCCTTGCCGTTCAGTTCCTTCATCTCACCAAGCAGGACACCCGGATCAATAATTACGCCGTTGCCGATCATGCAGGTCTTGTCTTCATACAAAATACCGGACGGAATAATATGAAAGACATATTTTTTCCCGTTCACGACCAGGGTATGCCCGGCATTGTTGCCGCCTTGAAACCGGACTATACAATCTGCATAATTTGTGAGCAGGTCAACAATCTTTCCCTTGCCCTCGTCACCCCACTGGGTTCCAACCACCACCACACTGGCCATGAAAAACTCCTGATAAGAGAATAGTACAAAAGAAAAGGCTGATCCCATTCCGCAAACGGAAGACAGCAGCCCAACGCAAACTTTGAAAATATAGCCGAGAGTGATAAAAAAGTCAAACCCGGGAAAATACAATCGGAAAACAACCCTGGTTTGCCGGCTTACTGCTGCTCAGCCATGCACTGTTTACCAGAGGTCTAGAGGTACCAGCAAACGGTAACAATATATTTTTCCCAGCCGATATAAGATCGATTTGAGGACACCTTGACCTTCATCAATGATATAAGGAGACTGGTATGGTATGATTGCACGAATAAATAAAGATCCACCCACAACAGGATAACGGGAGAAACGAGGTTTTTTTATGTTCGTTGTCAGCAGCTTGCCCAGTTCATCCATACGGTATGGATCTATTGTATTGCCGAAGGTTCATCCAGGATTTTCAATATGAAAAAAGGCGGCCGGATGCAGCGTGAGGCTGCAACTGTAGAGGTAATGATACGCAACTATTGCCGGATTCATCATCACAGTGATAAAGAGCTCTGTGATGAGTGCAAAGACCTGCTTAATTATTCCAACCATCGCCTTGCACGCTGCCCGTTCCAGGAAGGAAAAACAACCTGCGGTACATGCCGGGTACACTGCTACAAGCCGTCCATGCGGGAACGTATTAGGGAGGTGATGCGAACCATAGGCCCCAGGATGCTCCTGACAAACCCAATCATGTCGCTCAGGCACGTCAT
>CAZQKF010000031.1:0-10784 GCA_964593645.1 uncultured Desulfobulbus sp. | reverse complement strand
TACTTTAATTGATATCAAAGACGGAAAAATTGCAGAAATAACAACCGTGTCCAACCAGGAACATGGTGCCGGCGGCTGCATGGTACCTGTTCAGTTTCTTAAAGAACAAAATGTACAGGTTATTGTGGTCGGTGGTATTGGAGCCCGTCCCTTGCAGGGGTTTGCCGAGGTGGGTATTGATGTCTATTTTGCCGACCGTAACAATGTTCAGGATGTACAGACTGTTGTGAGTGGAATGATAGAGGGCAAATTTCCAATTATTCGTCCGGATCAGGCCTGTCAGGGGCATGCTAATTGTCACTGAAAACGATGAATGTCTGGTAGTACAGGAGCTGATGTTCTCTATAGATACAAATTGATATAAAAAATATATGTCACCTCGACCTAAGAAAATACGACGATGCGAAGGCAATTTTTGTGGCAGAGCCTTTAAACCTACCGGAATCTCCCTGGTCAGCCTGAACAAGATAACGTTGTTTCGTGATGAACTTGAAGCTCTTAAACTCTGTGATTACGAAGGGCTGTTTCAGGAACAGGCAGGTGAAAAAATGGGTGTTTCCCGCGGAACCGTGCAACGGATTCTGACCTCTGCCCGTCGGAAGACTGCCGAGGCCCTGTCAACAGGAGCCGCTCTTATTTTTGCGGAAGAGGATGATTAACTGCGCAAAGCGCTCCAGCGGTAATGATTGGCACACTCAAGAGGTGACATAGGATGAGGTTTTTTTTGTCAAAATTTTGTGTATATGCACACCATAAACAGACAGGGAGGTTTACGATGAAACTTTGTATAACTGCAGCTGGAAATTCTCTTGAAGCCCGGACTGACGCTTCGTTTGGTCGTGCACCATGGCTTGTGCTTGTTGATACCGAGCAAGGCGTGGTGCTGGAAGCCGTTGAAAACAGTGGGGTACATGCCAGTCAGGGGGCAGGTATTGCCGCAGCACAATCCATTGCCGATAAGGGTGCAGCCGGGCTGCTTACCGGCAGGGTTGGGCCCAAGGCCCAGACCGCCTTGAAGGCTGCTGAAGTGAAGATTTATGAAAATATCGTACCCGGTACTGTTGGCGAAGCACTGGCTCAGTTTACGGCAGGAAAATATTCAGAAGCAACAGGTGCTGCCCAGTTTGGTGCCGGTTGTGGATCCGGTAAAGGAGGTGGTCGAGGGGGAGGTCAGGGCATGGGCCGTGGCCCGGGACGACGAGGTGGTAGGTGAACCGTGCATTGCGCCCGGAAATTATCCGGGAATTTTTTACAACCGGCTTTACAACTCCCATCATCGGCATAACCGGTGGTAAAGGTGGGGTTGGCAAAACTACTGTTGCGGTAAATCTTGCTGCAGCCCTTGTCGCTAAGGGCAAGAAAACAGCCCTGGTTGATGCCGATGTTGATGCGCCCAATGGAGCCCTGTTGCTGGGGGTATCCCTGGATAACGCTGTAGATGTTCAGGTGACGCTGCCGGTTTTTGATTCGCAGAAATGCACCGATTGCAAGCTCTGCGTTAATGCCTGTCGCATGAACAGTCTGTTTCGGGCTAAGAAAAAAACTATTCTGCTTATGGGTGAGTGCAACGGCTGTGAGGCCTGTTTTCTGGTCTGCCCGTCTGAAGCCATAACCAGGGGCCGGCGATTGGTGGGAACCACCTATAAGAGTATACAGGGGGATTTGACTCTGTATACAGGGGCATTGCATCCAGGCCTTGAAGAAAGTGCTCTAGTTGTTACTGCACTCAGGCAGCGCGTTGCTGAAGAAGCGGAACAGTATGACGTGATTCTCGTTGATACCTCGCCGGGTACGCACTGTAATGTTATTGATGCCCTGAAAGGATCAACCCATGTACTTGCTGTCACCGAGCCTACACCGCTGGGAGCTCATGATCTTGACCTGATGCTCTCTTTGCTGGACATGTTTGAGGTTGACCGGACTATTTTTATTAACCGGGCAGATCTGCCCGGCAGGATGAGTGATATCAAGGATGTTGCTGCAGCTCACAAAACGCAGATTGAAACAGGCTTGAAACTCGATGATGATCTGCTGGCAAGTTATGTAAACGGCGTGCCGGTTGTGAAATTCTCACCAAAGAGTCAGGCTGCGGGAACCTTTATGGCCCTTGCCGACAATCTGATTGCGGGGTATCTGTCATGAAAGAACTGGTTGTGTTAAGCGGTAAGGGAGGTGTAGGGAAATCGTCGCTTACAGCAGCGCTAGGCCATCTTCTTGCCGGGAACCATGCTGTTGTGCTGGCTGATACCGATGTGGACGCACCAAATCTGCATCTGGTACTTGGAGCTAAGCTTGAAAGCAGTCATGGAATTACTGCCTCGGATAAGGCTGTAATAGATTATGATCAGTGCAGTCGCTGCATGGCATGTGTGGATGTCTGTCAATTTTCTTCCATTATTGGCAAAGAGGAACCGGTCATTGTCAGTTATTCCTGTGAAGGCTGCGGAGCCTGCACCCTTGTTTGCCCGACCGAGGCCATTGCTGTTCGTCCAGTGGAAAACGGTACACTCAACATCTTGACTTCCGGTTCAATTCGGGTCGTTGCCGGTGAGTTGGGAATAGGGGAGTCCAGTTCCGGACGGTTGGTTGATGTGGTCAAGCAGCGGGCCCGCCAGGAGGCAGCCCTTATAAACAGTGACCTGCTGCTGACCGACGGCCCGCCTGGTATCGGCTGTCCCGTAATAGCATCGCTTAAAGGGGTTGATTATGCAGTACTTGTCACGGAACCCACCCCGTCTGCACTTAGTGATTTGAAGCGGGTGGTTGAGGTGACCAGATTTTTCAAAGTTCCGGCAGGCGTGGTTTTAAACCGAGCCGGGATGCATGGCCCGTCAAGAGACGCCCTGATTGCCTATCTGCAGGAACAGGAGCTGGAGTTGCTGGTTGAGATTCCCTATGATCCGTTGCTGCCCAAGGCTTTGGCTCTGGGCGGATTGGCTGTGACCATGTATCCGGAGGCCCCGTCGTCAACGGCAATACTGCAGTTATGCGGATCAATTGAAAACATGCTCAGGAACCATTAAAAATACGTTGACAGGTTCAGTATTGAGAGTATCTTGTCAAAATATTATAAAACCTACTCAAAGGTTGCTTTATTTAAGGGTTGATTATGCCCGTAACACAAGGAGAACGATATGTTTGAGGTAGTCGTAGATAAGGACACATGTACTGGTTGTGAAGAGTGTATTAATAACTGCCCGGCTTCCGTGCTTGAGCTTGTTGACGGAAAATCCGAGCCGGTAGAAATGGACGAATGTCTGGGTTGTGAGACCTGCGTAGAGGTTTGTCCGGAAGGCGCTATCACAGTAACTGAAGTCTAATTTGTTGTTTGTGTTGGAAAGAACAGTTGCTTAGTGCTTCACTTTGATGGAACGAGTGTATGTTACCTGAAATACAAAAGATACTTTACGCGACTGATTTGTCTGAAAGTGCAAAGGCTGCCATGTCCTGGTCCCTGAGCCTTGCTGAACAGTATGATGCCGCTGTCACGATTATTCATGTTATGCCGGATCTTGTTGAAGATATGTCCGGTTTCATGGGATATGATCTGGCCGCTTATTTTGGTGCTGAACAGCTGGCCTCCTTTACTGAGGAAGGGCGTAGTAATGCCATGGACTCAGTAAAAGAGCGGATCAAAACCGTCTGCGAGGAGATGAAAAATGAGCTCCCCAGTTGTCGGGTAGATCTAAACCACATAATCATCAAGGCCGGGCATCCTGTACGGGAAATTGTCGAAGCAGCTGGTGACTATGATTTAGTGGTCATGGGGAAACACGGGCATGGGCTGCTTGACGGTCTGTTGCTTGGTTCCGTTGCCCGCGGGGTTGTTCAGAGATGTACGATCCCGGTACTTACAGTCAGGCTTCCTTAAGTAACAGGCAGGATTTTCCACAAGCTGATCAGGCGGTTATCTCGGTTATTGGGTATAACCGCCTTTTTTGTTGTTACCATTTTTTTTAACTCTCCTTCCCGGTGCAGGACTGCCGGTTTCTCCTGCTTTGCCTGCAATGAGTGCAAAACCGCTTACTCCCCTTGAAATTTATAAAGTTCTGGCTCAGGATAACTGCGGTCGCTGCGGTCTGCCCGCTTGTTTTGCCTTTGCAGCAGCTGTTGTTGCCGGCCGGAAAAAATTTAAAGACTGTCCCCGCCTTGATACGCAGATAATTGCAACTTTGTCCGGTTCTCTGCAGACAAGGGCGGATATGGAACCGGATCAGGCCGAGTTTATTGACCGGCTTGAGGATAAAGTCGTTCAACTTGACCTGTCTGTTGTTGCCCCGATCATTGGAGCAGACTTTACCGGCACACACCTTGTGATTAACTCGCTGGGCAAGGATTTTCTGGTGGACCAGCAGGGGAAGATGTCCTCGGAATGCCACATCATTCCTTGGGTCAAGGCACCACTGCTTTCCTATATCACAAATTCTGAGCATCAGAACATTACCGGAACATGGATCTCTTTTCGGGAGCTGCAGGGCGGTTTGGAGTGGCAGAATCTCTTTACGAGTCGCTGTGAAAAGGTGTTGAAAGAAATAGCTGACAGCCATCCTGTTCTTTTGACCGATCTTATTGATCTGTTTATGGGCAGAAAGGCTGAAGGCTTTGATGCTGATATTTCGTTGATTCTGCATCCGTTGCCTCATTTTCCCCTGCTCATTTGCTACCAGGAACCTGATGAGGATCTGGAGTCAAGGCTTACCCTGTTTTTTGACAGTTGCTGCGGAATGAACCTGCCCATTAAATCCATCTTTACCCTCTGCTCCGGCCTGGTGCAGATGTTTGACCGGATCGCAGAAATACACACCTGAGAAGGTCAGTCTTCCTTTTGCTGTGGAGGTGTTTGACAGATGGGCAGTACTTCTCTATAGTAATTGGTTCTGCTTACGGAAGCGCTTGAATATTATCTTATACGTGGATTAAATATGGCTAAAACAGTATTGGTTACAGGCGGATGTGGATTTATTGGTGTAAACTTTGTTCGTCTGCTGCTGGAGCAGTACCCGGACTGGCAGGTTGTCAACCTGGATAAATTAACCTATGCCGGGAATCTGCAGAGTCTGCAGGGAGTAGATGGTCATCCCAACTATTTTTTTGTTAAAGGCGATATCTGCGACAGTGACTTGGTAGAAAACCTTTTTTCCAGTCACAACATAGACACTGTGGTGCATTTTGCTGCCGAATCTCACGTTGATCGCTCCATTACCGGCCCTGCCGAATTTATCCAGACCAATATCGTTGGCACCTTTACCCTGCTTGAGGCGGCCCGGAAACAGTGGCTTGCAGCCGGGACAGACAGTGCTCATTGCCGTTTTCTCCATGTGAGTACCGACGAGGTGTACGGCTCGCTCGGGAAAACCGGCTATTTTGCCGAGGAGACCAGTTATGATCCCCGTTCTCCCTATTCAGCCTCTAAAGCCTCTTCCGATCATCTGGTTCGGGCCTATTTTCACACCTACGATTTACCCATCCTGATTACCAACTGCTCCAATAACTACGGCCCGTACCAGTTTCCGGAAAAACTGATTCCGCTGGTACTCAACAACGCCCTGCAGGGTAAGGATCTGCCGGTATACGGTGACGGCGGCAATGTACGTGACTGGCTGTATGTTCGTGATCATTGTGAGGCCATTGGCCGAGTGGTGGAGCAGGGAAAGATTGGTGAAGCCTATAATATCGGCGGCCATAACGAAAAGACCAACCTTGAGGTGGTTGAGCTGCTCTGCGACATGCTGGATGCAAAGGTCGGTCTCCTGCCCTCAGGTAAACCCCGCAGTTCACTCATTACCTTTGTCAAAGATCGGCTCGGACATGACCGTCGCTATGCCATCGATGCAGGTAAAATTGCCGAAGAGCTGGGCTGGACGCCCAAATATACTTTTGAAACCGGTATAGATACAACAGTGGACTGGTATCTGGAAAATCGCAGCTGGATGGAATCGGTCATGGACGGATCATACCAGCAGTATTACGAGAAGATGTACGGTAACTAAAGCTATGAAAGTTCAAAAAACAGATATCCCCGATGTCCTCGTCCTGGAGCCCACCGTTTTTGGTGATGAACGTGGTTTTTTCTTTGAAAGTTTTAACCAGCAGCAGTGGCAGGAACAAACCGGTCTGCGCACGCGTTTTGTTCAGGAAAATCATTCCAGATCTACAAAAAATGTCCTGCGTGGTCTCCACTATCAGATAGAGCAGACCCAGGCCAAGCTGGTGCGGGTCATTGTGGGAGAAGTCTTTGATGTGGCAGTGGATCTTCGGAAGAGCTCACCGTCCTTCGGCCAGTGGCATGGGGTATATTTAACGGCGGAAAACAAAAAGCAGTTCTGGGTACCGGAAGGATTTGCCCACGGTTTTGTGGTAATGTCTGAGGTCGCAGAATTTCTCTACCTGACCACGGATTATTATGCCCCGGAACATGAACGGGCCATCATCTGGAATGACCCGGATCTAAATATTGACTGGCCTCTGCAGACAGAACCAAGCCTGTCAGCCAAGGATAATGAGGCAACACCATTTAAAGAAGCAGACCTCTTTCCCTGATCTCCCAAGGAAAATAAGTCCACTTCATCATTGGACATTCCCTGTTCGATATTCAATATTCGCTTTTTTCTGCGTCCTACCACTCCACCCGCAGGGTATTATCCAGCGCATTAGCCCGAACAATATGTACCTTCACCGTATCTCCGGGTTCCACCGGAAAGGACGGGTTCGGCGGCAGATCAATATCAAACAGACAGTCCAGTAAAATCAAGTTGATCCGTTTCGGGCCATGGCTGACCACAAGAGCAGAGACCATTTCGTCCACCCGGGCCTCAAGGAAACGTAAAATCCAGTACCGGTGCCGCTGCTGGCGTACGGTATTGGCCCGGCCCAGTTTCTGCTGAATTGTGCCGGCAAAATTCTTGCACTCATCAGCTGAAAATAAAATGCCCTTGCCGCGGATCATGTGACTGATCTGCATCTGGATTACCAGATCCAGAAAACGGCGGATAGGTGAGGTGACTGTGGTATAGCTGTTCAGGCCAAGTCCGGAATGGGGCTTGGGGTGTATGGTCAACTCGCCCCGGGAAAGGAATCGGCGCTGGCAGGCAATATCCTGCAGGCTGTTCTGTACTCCAGATATCAAGCGTTTACGGGGTGGCGGCTGAGAGCGAAACAGTCCAGGAGCCTCCTGGGCGGTCAGATAATCTGCAGCCACGCCATTTGCCAGAATCATGAATTCCGAAATCAGGTTTCTTGATGGACTGTCCTGGGGCGTGAGATGAATTGTAACCTCACCCTGGTTGTTGACATACATATTAACATCGGGAAAAGAGAGGAGCAGGGCACCCCGGTCAACCCGCTGCAGGCGTAACTTTTGCCGAAGGGTATTGAGCAGGCGCAGGTCTTCGTCTTCGTCAATAATCCGGTCAACTTCACTGTAGCTGAGTCGTCGCTTAACCCGGATAACACTGGGAACGATCTTTGTGCTGAGTATTTCAGCCTCTGGCGAGAGCCTGATCAGGAAACTAATTGCCGGCCGCACCCGGTCTTTTATCAGGCTGAATACGCCCTGGGAAAGTTCCCTGGGCACCATGGGGATCTGGCCTTCGGGAAAGTAGAGCGAGGTGGCCCGCTCCATGGCCTCGGCAAACAACGGGTCTTTGCTTGAAATAAAATGACTGACATCCGAGATATGCACGCCCACCCGGATATCACCGTTGTCCAGACGTTCCACATGCAGGGCGTCGTCGTAATCACGGGTTGAGATTCCGTCGATGGTGAAGATGTCCAGATCTCGAAAGTCCTTGCGCCTGGGATCCGCCAGCAGCATATCTGCAGTTGGTTCGGCAAAGGACAGGGCATGTGCCATCAACTCCGGCGTAAATTCAATGGGCTGTTCTGCCTTGAGCAGGGGAATATTCTCATCACGCTGCCAGATACCGGCTTTGACCAGTAGCTTATGGGCATCCTGCGGGCGGTTTAGATTTGCTTTTTTTAAGAGCTGCCGCACCATGTCCGCTTCCGGAGCATCACTGCCAAACAGGGCGAAGTCTACAAGCCAGGACAGCACCTTATCCTGATCCGGCCATTGCTCGGAAGTAACGGTTTTATTTTGAGCCAAGGCTTGCAGGTTCAGGGCACCTGTGGTCAGGATTTCTTCTTTTCCTGTTCTTTTCGGCGTTGATGTCGAAGCTGTTCAACCTGTTCTGGTGTGTGAACAGTGACCTTTTCGTTCTTGTATTTAAAGAAAAAACGATCCGTGAACACGGCGCGAAGAAAAGCTGCCGACTGATCATCGTTCAGACCACCCCCGAAATAGAGCTCTGCCAGGAAATCAGCGGAAAAAGAGGATTGATTCTCTTCACTGGCCAACTCCCATATATCCTGCAGGGGGATTTTTTCAGTCAGAGCTGCGCGTTGCTCGGCCACATCCTGTAAGAGAGCAATTCGGTCTTCCCGGCCGAGTTCAACCTGGTGTTTGAGCCTTGAGGCGGTAACCACACGGGATGCGGGCAGGTTCAGCTCCCGGCCGTTCTGGTTAAAGAGTCGTAACCTGTTGCCTGCATCCTGGAGTACCAGGGCACAGAGGAAACGTCCACCATCTAAATATTCAACTATGCATCCAGGAGGTATCATTAGCTGCAACTGTTAAGGTCATGGAAAAAAGTATCGCGAGTATAACCGCTAAACGATAAAGGTACAAAGGTTTTGCTTGCTGGAAAGGGTGTTTGGAGAAAATGTTGCATCGAGGGTAACTCATGGTACACTACAAGGGAGAATATTTTGGTTCATTGCCCTGTTTGTCCATTGAGTTGGTATCCTTTGCCCTGGAGCAACTACCAACCTTTCGCCTAAGGAAAATATATGAGTACACCCCAATATCACAGCGGTGTTGTTGCCGTGGTCGGCCCGCCCAATGCCGGCAAATCTACGTTGCTCAACAGGTACCTGCAGCAGAAGATCGCCATTGTCACTCCACTGCCCCAGACCACTCGCAATCGAATTTTAGGTATTGTCTCCGGCCCTGATTACCAGATGATCATGCTGGATACGCCTGGACTGCACAAGGCCAGGGAACTGCTCAATAAAGAGATGGTTCGTATTGCCATGGACACCTTGACAGAAGCGGATATTGTGCTCTTTCTGGCCGATGCTGCAGCCCTTGCCGGTAAAAAGTTGGAAAAGCGAAGATCCGAGTACAGTGGCTATCTGGAAAAAATTCAATGTCCGGCTATCCTGGTTCTCAACAAAGTTGACCTGTTGGACAAGGAACAACTGCTGCCGATCATGGATTGGTACAGTTCCCTGCATCCCTTTACCGCCGTCATTCCTGTATCGGCCTTAAAAGGAGACGGTACTGATATCCTGCTTAAAGAACTGGTCAGCCGATTGTCCCCTGGCCCTCAGTATTATCCCGATGATATTCCGACAGATTCCACGGAACGGTTTATTGTGGCAGAGCTGATCCGGGAAAAGATTTTCCTGCGCACCCACCAGGAGGTACCTTATTCCACAGCAGTACTGATAGACTCTTTTCAGGATAATGATCAGGGCGGGCCTGTGGTTATCCATGCCACTATACTGGTCGAGCGCGGCTCTCAGAAGGGGATCATCATCGGCAAGCAGGGAAAGATGCTTGGCGATATCCGAAAATCATCAACCAGAGATATTGAAAAACTCCTTGGCTGTAAAGTGCAGCTCAAACTCTGGATTAAGGTGAAGAAAAAGTGGACCAGCAATGAACAGATCCTGCGTGAACTGGGGTTGTAGTTGAACAAATGCTTTGGCCATGGAGTTCATGGCAATGGTGTAGAAACGGTAGACATCTGGATGCAGCTGGCCGACGCGGATCGAAAATATAGGTCTGTTCGGGAGTTTCGGGCATGGAAAGTAATGTTCCCGAAAACCCTTGACATCATTCTGGACATTTTGTAAGCCTGCTGTCTCCGATATATGTCATCCCGTGAACCTGGTGGATATAATGTGGAAATTTCTCATTGGTATCAATAAGCATCTGATCATTGCCATTCCCGCCGTGATGCTGGCGGGATTTGCCTTTGGTGCATTGGGCGAGACAGTGATGATAAAATCCCTTAAATCCCTGATCATGCCCATGACGTTCCTTATGGTCTACCCAATGATGGTGACCCTGAACATCAAGCACCTGCAGCAGGGAATCAAGAATGTCAAGCTGCAGTTACTGACTCAAATTATTAACTTTGCCGTCATTCCCTTTGTCGCTTACGGACTCGGCCGGCTGTTCTTTGCCGACCAGCCTTACATGGCGCTCGGCTTGCTGTTGGCAGCCCTTCTGCCCACTAGTGGTATGACCATCTCCTGGACCGGTTTTGCCAAGGGCAATATGGGAGCCGCCATCAACATGACCATTGTCGGTCTGACACTTGGCTCCCTAGCCACGCCCTTTTACGTTCAGGCCCTGCTTGGGGCCACGGTGGAGGTCAACATCGGCCAGGTCATAAAGCAGATCGTACTCATTGTCTTTGTGCCTATGCTGTTGGGGTACATCACCCGTACAATTCTTTTGAAAAAATATCCCATGAATGTGTTCAAAAGCCGGATAGCCCCCCGTTTTCCAGCTCTGTCCACCATTGGGGTGCTGGGTATTGTTTTTGTGGCCATGGCCCTCAAATCAAAAACCATTCTTGACCATCCAGAGATCCTACTGGCTATTTTTATACCACTACTCATCATTTACACCATCAATTACGCCTTGAGTACCATAGTCGGCAGAATGATGTTTGCCCGCGGAGATGCCATTGCCCTGGTCTACGGCACCGTGA
>CAZQKF010000030.1:0-10958 GCA_964593645.1 uncultured Desulfobulbus sp. | reverse complement strand
GGCATGGCGGCCCTTCAGCCGCAGCAGGAGGGAGGAGTTATGAAATATAATAGAACTGTCCTGTTGGCCAACGTCAGTCGTACCCCAGAGGAATCGCCTGTATGAACAGAATTGATCCCAAAAAATTTGGCCTTCATACACGAACAGTGCTGGAACAGGTTGATGAGCAGACCCTTGCTCTGGTTATGGACCGTAAGAGTCGAATCATTATGGCTGACGGTACAAAGATTTTGGAAAAAGTTGAGCATATTCACGGGGTAGATCCCGACATTACAATACTTCTTAAAACCTCCGCCCCGCTCTGTAGTAAAACTCGCACCCTGCTGCAAGACGCCGGTCTTATCGTCGCTGCCCTCTAACCGGCAAATTTTCGCATGAGTCAGGATCCCTCGTCTACGCCTAAGCAGGCTCCATTTAAGTCAGCTGAAATCCTGCTGCTCTCACTCGCCCACTTTGTCCATGACGTGTACTCCTCGTTCCTGGCCCCGCTGCTGCCGCTGCTTATAGAGAAACTGTCCATGTCGCTTGCCCAGGCAGGATTATTGTCTGCGGTCATGCAGTTGCCTGCCCTGCTGAATCCCTTTATCGGCCAGCTGGCCGATCGGGTCAGTCTTCGATACTTTGTTATTCTGGCCCCAGTACTGACTGCCGTCCCGATGTCTTTGATCGGTCTGGCACCAACATATGGTGTGCTGTTGATTTTGCTCTTTATTGCCGGGATCAGTATTGCCATGTTCCATGTCCCGGCGCCGGTGATGATTGCCCGACTGGCAGGAACTAAAAAAGGGCGGGGCATGAGTTTTTTCATGACCGGCGGAGAGCTGGCCCGAACCGTTGGGCCGCTCACTGCGGTTGCTCTGGTTGCCCTTATGGGCCTTGAAGGATTCTGGCCGGTCATGGTGGTGGGCGCTACTGCTTCAGGGATTTTGTTCTGGAAATTTCGGGGGGTGGATCTTGCCTTTCACAACACCAAACGGAAAACTTCGCTTGTGGAAACATTTGCCAACATGCGTCATGTTTTGCTGCCGCTGACCGTTATTTTGCTGGCTCGCAGTTTTATGCACGGTTCCATGACTGCCTTTCTGCCTACGTTCATTCAGAGCCAGACCGGAAATATATGGCAGGGCGGACTGGCCTTGACCCTGTTTGAGGCCGCCGGGGTGGCCGGGGTATTGCTGGCAGGTTCCTGCAGTGATTATCTGGGGCGCCGCAAGATGCTGTTTATCTCACTTGTGGGCGCGCCGCTCTGTGTGCTGCTTTTTGTGGTCAGCAGCGACTGGTTGAGATTGGTGGCTCTACTGGGTTGCGGATTTATGCTGCTCTCCACCACGCCGGTTATGCTGGCCCTGATCCAGGAACATGCAGGCGACAGCCCGGCAGCAGCCAACGGTATGTTCATGATGACCGCTTTTCTGGCCCGGTCATCGGTGGTGGTGGTTATCGGTCTGATTGCCGACCGAACCGGTCTGCAGACCGCCTATCTTGTCAGCGCCGCAGCAGGACTGATCGGTATCCCGTTTATTTTTATGCTGCCCGGGCAGGAAAAGGACAAATAATTGAGAATACAGGCTTAACTAGTGCCTGTTCATAAATGAGGATTTTCGTTCGAGATCAAGGATTGCGAAAAAAATAAGCGCAGGCATATGTTTGATATTCCGAGCATTATTTTTTGAGTTTGACGCAGATATCGGGCGAAAAGACCGTTTAGGGACAGGCACTAACCAAGCCTGGCCAGGGCCGTTTCCAGATCCTGGACGATTTCATCGGCTGTATCGTAAAAGACCTCTGTGCCGAGAGAAAAGTGGAGAAAGATGTTGTTGAGCTCAGTGGGGATGTAGGGGAAGAGTTTTTGCAGATTAACGATCCTGTTTTTTGACAGCAGGGCAAAGTCGCCCGGATCAATGGTGCTGAGAACGTGTTCTCCCAGACCGGGATCGGCCATGATTTCCCGGGGATGAAAATTGCCTCGCACCACCAGATACATGAGCAGGTTGCCCAGTTCATACAGGTCGACGGCAAAGGGTTTTTCCGGCATATAGTAGTCATAGTCAAAGTCGATCCAGCGGAACAGATTGGTTTTACGCTCCACAAAGATATGGTCACGTCGGATGTCGCCATGTCGAAATCCGTTATGGTGGAGCAGGCCAATAGCCCGGACGCACTCGAGAAACTGCTCCAGGATTTCAGGTAACTCCTGCTGAAAATACTCTTCATGCTCTGTGTTGTTACGGTGGACAAATTTATCCAGACGGCGGCCGTTAATGATGTCCAGAATGCGAACCAGGTTACCGGCCTCGTCAAGGGCTGCCCGGCCGTGCATGAAACGGGGATGATCCTGAAACATTTCCAGTATTCGTGCCTCTTTTTCCGGATTACGGTAATAGGAAATGGTGAACCGGCCCATGGTGATGTCAAAGGTTTCATGAAAGACCAGCTTCAGGATCTGTCGGTCACCGGTGGCCAGATCTTCCACCCGAGGCACCCAGGGTTTGACCTGATCATCCACCCCGAACCGTCCCTCTTTAGTGTAGCCGGTGACCAGGAAATAGCAGCTGTCAACAAGAATAATGTCGCCGTAATCAATGGAAGTGAAACTGGTGGTATCGGAGAAAACGCGCGAGGCCCGGCGCATGCTGCGGGTAACCCGGTGCGCGCGCAGTCGTTCACGGATTTCAGGCGGCAGAGAATCAATACCGGCAGGCATGGTTTACCCTACAACCCAGACCGTACAGTTTGTACTGTGATGCACCAGGCCGCTTGAAATTGAGCCAAACAGGAATTCTTCCGCCTTGGACACTCCGCGCTTGCCCACAATAACAGTGCCGTAGCCGCCCTCTGTCTGAATATCGAGAATAGCCTGGCTGATAGTAGCGTGATCGGCCATATGAAACATGGTGATGATGGCCTGTTCGTCAATACCGGCCAGGAGCAGAATCTCCTTTGCCCGGCCAAGGAATACAGTAGCCTTTTTTTCTTTTTCCCGGCGATACTCATCAAGTGATTTGCCGGAGTTATAGTAACCGGGCGGCGGCTCAGGATAGATATGGAGCAGACAGACCTGCGCAGCCTCCAGTTTGCCGATAATATCAGCAGTATACTTCAGGGCATTTTCCGAGGTCGGGGTATCGTCTACAGCGATGAGAACATTTCTCCAGTCATTCATAAGGTGTCCCCTGTTGTTTTCTCCTTCGTGTACACGGTTCACGGATGCTGTTTTTTGCTGACCAGTTGAACCAGTTCGAGCATGGTCTGGTGGGTCGGCGTTGGTATGCCTGCCTGCTGACCAAGTTTCACCAGGGCTCCGCACTGGGCATCAATTTCCGTTTGTTTTCCAGCCAGAACATCCTGGAGCATGGAGGAAAGGTTTTGTTCCGTACGCTTGCAGGCGTCAAAAAGCAGCTGGTACAGATCATGAAAAACCAGGTCGACTGTTTGCGACCCTGCGATGCTTCTTCCCTCATCAACAAGTCGTTTGAGGAGCGTGATGGATTCCATAGAGTCCAGCAGCTGTCCGTTTTTTATTTGCAGGATTGAGGTGACGGCATTGATAGCTGAGAAAACAATAACCTTGCACCACAGCCGACCCATAATCCTATGAACCGGCACACATTCCAGGCCGCTGTTGTTGAAGAGACTGCAGATGGAGCGCAGTCGGTCGTCTATCCGGCCGTCAAGTTCGCCCAGATAGGTCTTGCCGGTACCTCCTGCCCTGACGATCCCGGCCCCAAGACCGACAGCCGCCATAAAGGTAAATCCGCCTATGATATGTTTATGATCAATAATACGCTCAAGAATTTCAATATTGCCGAGCCCGGTCTGCAGGGTGACAATCGGGCTGGTTGCACTTATGAGATGTGCGGCCGCCTGAACAGCGGCCAGAGTGTTAAAAGATTTTACAGCAAGCAGAACCAGGTCACAGCTGTTAATATCTGCGGCTTGGCTGACAGCTGTTGTCGGCACATAGTCAACAGCGTCCGGATCGTCTGCACCCGCCTCCATAAAACCTATGCCCCGGTCGTTCAGGGCATCAATAATCTTTCGGTCAGGATCAACCAGTACAACCTGGTGGCCGCCTCTTCCCAGAAATACGCCCAGTAATCTGCCCACGGCACCGGCCCCGAGGATGACAATCTTCATAAACAGTTTCTCCCATACCGGAATTTCCGGATGATAAAGTTGAAAATGTTGAGAAAACTCCCTGCGCTGCGCTATAAAAGAATATAGTCATTGCCGCCGATTTGTTAAGGGGCTTTTTTATTTACTGCTGCCGGGCCGGATCAAAGGGTGTGATGAGCGGTTAGTTGTTCAGCAAAGAAGGGTTTTACTGTATACTTAGGGTGAGTAAGGTTTACGTCTTGTCAAGGCATGTTCAAATCTTTATCGAGTCGCTATGAGAAATTGTGCTGCTGCATCTGTCTGTTCCACAGCCTTTCTGCTGCTTGTTGTCATGCCGGCACCTGCCTATGCTATCCAGGCCCATGGCGCCCCGGAAGGATTGTACGTCCATCAGATTGGGCATATTCTTTTTGCAGTAGCCATGACAGGTTTTGCCCTGCGTATTCGAAAATCCAGACTGGGTATGGAAAAGGCCTGGCAATATATGTCGAATGGAGCCCTGCTCTTTGCCCTGTGGAACGGCTGGGCTTTTCTGGGCCATATTCTTGACAAGTTGATGCCGCCGGGAGATTTTTGTACAGGAAGTACCGGGCTGCAGTCGCTCATTGCCGTGCATTCACCCATAGATCTGCTCTATTACGTCTTTAAAATGGATCACCTGCTCTGTATCCCGGCCCTGGTGTATGTCTATCTTGCCTTGCGGTTGATGACGGTCCAGGACGTGGATCCTGTTGTGGACAAGGATAAGGCATGACGCCGCATCTCTCGCTCTACCCCTTGTGGGGGTTGGATATTGCCGGCAGCCTTGCCATGCTTTTTTTTTCTGCGCTCTGCCTGCGCCAGGTCATGATTTTATACCGGCGAGATCGTGAAGATGCCCTGAATACCTATCTGATGTGGCTGGTTTCGGCATTATTTGCATTCTGCATCTTCCGTTCTGTGGGGCACCTGGTCAAGCATTTGCTGGTCTTTGCCGGCAGTCCTGAAATCTGGTCAGCTGTCGCCCCGCTGTCAGGCGGGTTGAACACAGTTGCCTTTGTTGTTATCTTTGCAGTTACCCTGTTTTTTCGCAATGTTCTGGTGTTTATGAACCGGATGACCAGTGATCGGGCCCGCATTGAAACCACCAGTCGGCAGCTGATCTCTTTGAACCAGGATATTGAATCCGTGGTCTCGGATCGAACCAGAGCGGAGATGGCGCTTAACCTGGCCCATGAAATTCGCAACCCCGTCATGATTATCGGCGGGATGCTGCGCAGGTTGGATCGGGCCGCATCCGAAGGTACTCGGTCGAGCGAGGAATATCGACGGGAGATCAAGCAGCAGGTTGAGCAGCTTGAGTCGCTGGTCGCCAGATTTGAGGAAATGCAGTCCGCCTCCCGTGAACATTTTAAGACTGTGGAGCTCAATGCGCTGCTGCAGGATGCGTTGGAGATCGTCAGGCCTGAGGCTGAAGGCAAGGGGATTTCGATAGAGTTGCAGGCGTACCAGAGCAGGTTGCCCTTTCAGGGGAATCAGCAATATCTGAAAGCAGCTCTGCTCCACCTGCTGCGCAACAGCATTGAAGCCTGCAGTGCAGGTGATTATATTCATGTCCAGACTACTCTTGACGCCCAAGGGGTACTCGCTCGCATTGAAGATAACGGGCCGGGTATTCCCAGGCACGTACTTGCCCACATTTTTGAACCGTTTTATTCAACTCGGGACGGTGCCACCGGCTTGGGCCTACCATATGTGCGGCAGATTATCCATGAGCATCGAGGCGAGATTCGGGTGGAGAGCAGTCGTGGGCGGGGGACAACGGTTGAACTTGTCCTGCCCCATCACCTGACGGAGTTTCAGCATCCAGCGTGAATACTACAGGATCTATCGGATTCTGATGAACTTGTCAGCAGGGGAATGACGATGGCGAACAAAAACAACGGTCAGAATGAAAATCCACCGGATCAGTTGCGTCTGGCCCTGGATCGGACAATACTTGCCAACGAGCGAACCTATGCCGCCTGGATACGTACGGGAATATCCGCACTCATTGCCGGGCTGGCTGTTGAAAAATTTCTGTTGGAGGCTATCCCGATCTGGGGCGTGCATATGATTTCGATTGCACTTATTACCTTTAGCGGAGTTGCTTTTTTCCTGGCAGCCTGGCGTTACCGTCATTTTCTGGTCAGGCTGGAAGATGTTGATGTGACCATGGTGCCGCTACCGGTCATGCGAGGGATAAGCCTTGCTTTGATTATCAGCGCCCTGATAGCTATCGTCGGCCTGTGGCGTGTCTAGTGAAATGAACTGTAATTCCCTGTTATTCTCTGTTGTCTGAACGGTTCTCCATGAAGACGTTTCCAGTTATTATCTATTTCCTCCAGAACCAGAGAACACGAAAAAATTTTATTGTTCTGTCTAAATTTTTTGCCTTTCTCACCGGGATCGTCTGTGTCTACAGTATTCTTTTTCACATCCTTATGCTGTACGAGGGTAGGGAATACAGCTGGATAACCGGTTTTTACTGGTCACTTACCGTCATGTCCACCCTGGGCTTTGGTGATATTACCTTTCATACCGATCTCGGCCTGTTTTTTACCCTGATTGTACTGCTTTCCGGAGTGGTTTTTCTTTTGATTCTGCTGCCGTTTACCTTTGTTCAGTTTTTTTATGCGCCCTGGCTTGAAGCGCAGCAAAAAGCGGAAACTCCACGAGAACTGCCCGAAGACATGGTAGGGCATATTATCATTACCCACCTCGATCCGGTCACCACAAACCTGATCAAACAGCTGAAACGATATCAATACCAATACGCTGTTGTCGTACCGGATTTAAACAAAGCGCAGGAACTGCATGATCAGGGCTATAATGTGGTAGTAGGCGACTTGGATGATCCGGCAAGCTATGAACGGCTTCGGGTGGAGAAAGCAGCTTTGGTTGTTGCCACCAATGATGATCTGACCAATACCTCCATTGCCTTCACCATTCGAGAGCTGAGTGAGAAGATTCCCATTGTTACCAATGCCGATAACGAACATTCTATTGATATTCTTGAGTTTTCTGGGAATACTCAGGTGTTTGAATTTATGAAAATGCTGGGCCGGGGTATGGCTTTGCGGACGCCGGGGGTCTCTGCAGGTGCCAGTGTTATAGGTAATTTTGGTCGTCTTATTATTGCCGAAATTCCAGCTGGTGGAACTCGTTTTGTGGAGAAAACACTGCAGAATACCCGGCTCCGGGAGATGACAGGCCTGACGGTTGTTGGTCTCTGGGAGAGGGGAAAATTTTCTATTCCCCTGCCGGAAACAGTGATTTCCGGGGCAATGGTTCTGGTGCTGGCCGGTTCAGATGATCAGCTGAAGAAATATGATACGCTGTTTGGGATGTCCTGCACCACCCACAGTAACGATGTCCCTGTTCTGATACTCGGCGGCGGCCGTGTGGGCCGGATTGCGGCAAAGACCCTTGAAGAGTCTTACATCGCCTCTACTATTGTGGAGAAGAACCCGGCTGTTGTTCAGGCCTTTGGCAAGGGGTACATTACCGGGGATGCTGCAGATATTAATACCCTGCGCAGTGCAGGCATTGAAGATGCCAGGGCGGTTTTAATTACCCCGCACCACGATGCCATGAATATCTATCTGACCTTTTATTGCCGTCAGCTGCGACCTGATATAATAATAATCAGCAGAGCCACTACAGAGCGAACCGTGTCCAAACTTTACAGGGCCGGGGCGGATCTCGTCATGTCGTCCGCCTCGCTGGGGGCAAACAGTATCCTCAATTTTCTCCGGCCCAATGAACTCTCTATGTTCACTGAAGGACTCAATATCTTCAGTAGATCGGTACCCCCGTCACTGGTTGGGAAAACATTGATTCAGAGTCGGATTAGAGAACAAACCGGCTGCATGGTTATAGCCGTCAATACACACGGCAGCCAGAACGTCAGCCCCGAACCAGACACTATTTTGCAAAAGCATGATGCCATGATCTTGATCGGCACTAGTGAATCCGAGGCAGAATTTTTGGAAACTTACAGTTGAATTCCTCTGCTTGCTCAGGTCATTCAGGCTGATTGTATTTGATCGTACAACTCGTTATGCCAGGGAGGCCGCTTATTGCTGTCTGGAATATTCTCCCCTTTTCAAAATCGACCGGACGGATGATAATGGGATATTCCGGCTCAGCTGTGGCCTGCGTCCTTAAGCGAAGCCGTGCGTCAACAGCATTCCGGATGTAACTGTCCATTGATAAGACCTTTACATTCTAGGGATCTGCCTGCAGAGGCCCGGCACAATTTGTCTATTGCAGGTTTTCACGCTCTTCATCAAAATCTGCATTTTTCAGGGCAATTTGACGAAATTCATCTTCCAACTCCAGAAAGGCCTCAACCATGTCCGGGTCAAAGTGACTTCCTTTACCTTCAGTGATAATTTCAACTGCTTTTGTATGCGGAAAGGGCCGTTTGTATACCCTCTTGCTGATCAACGCGTCATAGACATCGGCCAGGGCCATTAACCTGCCGGAGATAGGGATTTCTTCACCTTTCAGGCCTTTCGGATAACCGGAACCGTCCCATTTCTCCTGGTGCGTTGCTGCCATTTCCCTGGCCAGGCAAAGGAAGGACTCTGAACTCAGTTTTTCCTCCCGGAGATTTTGCAACAATTGTCCGTAAAAATCGGATTAGTGGCCAGAAGCTTTGTCCGGAAAATGTACTCAAGGGGCTTGTTGAAGAGGTGGCTTTCAAGGAAGGCGCCTTAAATCGCCATATTGGCTTTCTTGCACAGTAGCAGTTGGAATGCTCGATCGGAATCTCGGAAGAATCTTGGTTATTGGCGATATCCATGCTGTGCCCTGGCTCTGCCCACACAGCGGGGGGGGCTCAGTTGCCTTGATATGAATTCAGAAGTGTGCGTGCAAGCCAATGAACGAGGAGTAGTCCGCAAATTTTCCTATAGATGAAAATGTACCATCTCATCAAGCAGGCCGGTTGACCGAACCCGATACTCACGATTGAGTGGTCCTTCGGAAATTTGTTCAAGATCGACCAGGCCAAAAAAACCTGTAAATCTCTGTAGAGCTCGCAGTGTAAAACAATGTCTGAGGGTATCTTCCGGCGGTTCATACAGCTTTTGCTCAATCTCCTGAAGAATCATAGGGAATGCTCGAAGATAGTTGTCGCTGTAAAACGCGACCGGTTTCCAGCTGCTGCCATATTTATGGAGCAGGTAGAGCGTGAACAGAAAAGATTGCTGGATAAATGGGATCTCCTGGAAACCGTCTCGGTATCCCCAGTTGAATTTCCGGATATAGGCATAGAGCAACAGGGGATAGAGTTCCCGCAGGCCCTGACAATCCAGCGCCTTTTTGCATTTTTTTGTCAACAGCAGTCTGCCTTTATACTTGCGCACCAGACCTGCTAATTGAGCGGTGAGCCGAATGGTGTGCAGAGGTTCAAAATTGAGTTCTGATCGCACGGAAAGCTTTGCCATAAAAGAATCCGGATAACGATCATAGTACTTTTTGCTTGCCTCCTTGGAAAATTTCTGGCCCAGGTTTCCCTTGGCAGTCAGCTTTATGCCGTCCTCACCAATTCCTTCGATCAGCATGGAGAGAATAAACGCTGCTTTGCTCTCCGGTTCTTTCTCCAGCACAGGTGGAAAAGTTATCAGCTCGGGCGTTTCAAAGGGCATGTGAAGAAAACGATGCATCTGCTCTGACGATAGCCCGTGGAAGTCATCAACGGGATCCTCATTTTTCTGTTGCTGGTACTGGTCAAGTACGGCCTGTACTTCTTCTATTGATCCAAAGCTTTGGCCGCCGATCAGGTTGTGGATATCCTCCTTCATATCCTGAAGCATGGAAGGTGCTGACCTGTTCGCACAACATTTTTTGTATTTTTTCCCGCTGCCGCAAGGACAGGAATCATTTCTTCCTGTTTTCATGAGATTTTTCCACCAGGCCTGGCTGCATCGGTTTGATCCGGCAAAAACTGCCAATATTCATTGTTCATAGTCTGTTTTCCTATCGATGCTCCCTTGTGTGCCACAACCGCAGGATATAAATACAGGAATCCTGTATTTCGTAGCGAATTTCATATTTGCCAACAATGATGCGCCGCACTTCGCGTCCTTCAAACTCAAAGAGTTGTTCACCTATCCGTGGATTAGCCAGCAATCTGGTTGGTGTTTTGGTAAGCGACTGCACTGTTCGGGCGGCGGGTGAGTTGACAACTACCAGAAAGTCATGCAGCCGTTCCAGATCCGCGAGGGCCTTGCTGGTCCACTTAAGTTTCATGGGCGTGGCAGAGGTAATGGATCATCGGTGCCGAGACTCTCAGCCCAGGCCAGTACATCCTGATGATGAATAACCATGCCTCCGTCCACATCGGCTAGGGCTTCACGGGTCAGCCGATTACGTTCTTCTTCCTGATCAATCCAGGAAGTGAGCGCCTGTTTTATTATCCAGTTACGGGAACGCTCCAGTCGAGATGCAATTTCATCGACCTTATCCGCGATTGGCAAAGGGACATGTGCGGTCAGGACTTTGGTTTCAGTTTGGGCCATTTCTTTCTCCCTGGGTAATTATACGGTCAAACTTCTACTGTTAATCATAATGATTAATTCTGATTTCAACATCTCCAAATACAAATTTCATCCCATAAATTTCAGGGTACCCTTTGAAAATCCGGAGCCCTTTCCCGACATTTCAATGTCCGGCACCATATCCATTTGACGAATTGATATACATTTTGTCAAATCGTTCTCCAGATTGATGGATTTTGTTTCCCTTTCCTCCAACACAAAGATTCTCATCTTGTCGTATTTTACGAGAAATCCCTGAGCATAATACGAGTTATA
>CAZQKF010000029.1:0-11160 GCA_964593645.1 uncultured Desulfobulbus sp. | reverse complement strand
TCCTGATTACGCCCACAACCCGCCCACTGCTGCTGCCCTTGAAACCATGGTTCAGCACGCGTTATCAGCAAATAACGTTCACCCCGAACAAGATCCTGCCGGTGCTGCGTAAATCATGAAAGTACTCCTCATGTCCATGCCCGATGTGGTGCCCATAATTATCCATGAGGCGGCATTTCATCTACCCAACCACGGTATTGCCGGTATCGGCGGCAATATTGATGATGAGCATCAGGTCTTTCTGGTCGATCTGATCAGGAAACGGCGCTCCATTAAAAAATATCTGAAAAAGACACTTCACAAAATACAGCCCAATCTGATTGGTCTGTCCGCCATGGCCTGGCAATATGATACCTGTATCAGGTTGGCCGGGTTAATTAAGGATCTCCTGCCCGGTGTACCAATTGTTATCGGCGGCTACCATGCCACCCTGATGGCTGAAGAAATCTCCGTGGGCAGCCAGAGTGACAAAATAGACTTCATGGTGCGTGGTGAGGGTGAAGAGGTCTGCCGTCGGTTGGTTAATGCCCTGGCCGGAAAAGACAGGCTGGCAGATATCCCGTCGCTGTCCTGGAAAAAGGATGGCCAATGGCAGCACAACCAGCGTGGGCCGACCGTTGACCTGAGTACAATCAAACTCCCCATCCGGGATAAACGCAGACTGACCAGCGGTTATCATTTTATCCACCATAAAATTGAGCTGCTGGAAACGTCCCGGGGCTGTACCCGTTCGTGCAATTTCTGTTCGATGAAACACATGTACGGTCGAACTTTCCGCACCTACCCGATCAGCCGGGTACTGGAAGACCTGGATGCGATATACTATCAACAGAAAGTGCGCTGGGTGTTTATTGTCGACGACAACATGGTACTCAACCCCAAACGGGTCATGGAACTCTGTGATGCAATCATTGCCAGAAAATACAAGAACCTTCATCTTATGGTTCAGGCAGACTGTATTTCGATGGCCCAGAATGAGGCTATGGTTGCCAAGATGGCCGAAGCCGGGTTCTGTTCCGTCTTTTTAGGTATTGAAAACGGTTCAACAAATAATCTTGCCGCTGCCGGTAAGGGTAATATCCGCTCTGCCTCTGATCAGGCCGTTGCGGTCTGCCATAAATACGGATTAATGGTAATCGCCGGTTTAATTTTTGGCTTCCCAGACGATGATGAGCAGGCAATAATAGATAATTACAAGTTTTTCAGGTCAACTGGAGCCGATGCAGCCTATTGCCAAATCCTGACCCCTTATCCAAAAACAGAGATGCGGGAATCACTGATCAGGGAAAACCTGGTTACCAATCCGGACGATTTGAGCAAATACAATGGATTGTGGGCCAACGTGCGCACCAGACATCTTGAGGCGGAACAACTGCAGTATCTGTTCTGGTATCACCGGCAAAAGGTGCTTGGCTTCTGGAACCCTTCCCAGCGGGCCAGGAGCCAGGGGAAACTCTGGACCTCCATATGGCGCTTTGCCTTTAAGCCCTTTCTCAAATACCGTTATAAAAAAATGATGAAAACAACCGGCTGGCAGGGCAGATACCAACGCGAGGTGCTCCGCTGGCAGAATATGAATACATTTAAAGACCTTGAAGGATATTAGCCGGGTATGCAGATATATAATCTTGAATTTACCGAACAGGAAATAAAAGAGGCCGTGGCTGCAGGCAGGCTGCTGTCCATGGAAATTGAATTTAGCAGGATATGCAACTTTCGCTGTTCCTACTGCTATGTACCGACCAAATCGCAACTCAGCAATGAGCTGACCAGGGCTGAAATTAAAGATGTTATTGTCCAGGCCAAAGAGATGGGAGCGGGTAAAATAATCATCCTGGGTGGAGAACCCAGCATTTACCCTCATATCCAGGAGATGATCTGTTTTCTGTCGGATCAGGGGCTCACCATTGAGATGTTCACCAACGGCTCAGGCATTGACCGCAAGCTGGCAGCCGTCCTTGCGGAGAACAGGGTTCGGGTGGCCCTGAAACAGAACTCCTTTGATGCTGCCGTGCAGGATAAATTAGCCGGAAAAACCGGTGCGGCATCTATTATTGCCACAGCACTTGCCAACCTGAAAAATGCCGGTTACCCGTCAAAAAAACTCTTTCTTGCCATAAGCACTGTTATCTGCCGGCAAAACATTGAGGAGTTACCCCGGATGTGGCAATGGTTGCGCGAAGAAAGCATAGAGCCCTATTTTGAGGTGATCACCCCCCAGGAAAATGCTGCGGAAAACGACTGGCTGAGCGTTGACGGTATGCAGTTGAAAACACTGTTTGAACAGCTCGCTGCCATTGACAGGAAGCAGTTCGGCAGAGAGTGGGATCCGCAGCCACCCCTGGTCGGCAACAAGTGCATGCGTCACCAGGTTTCCTGCCTGGTCAATGCCGTCGGCGATGTCATGCCCTGCGTGGGAGTGACTATTCCAGTGGGCAATATCCGGGAACACAAGCTGGCCGACATTATCAAAGGCAGCGAGGTTATCAATAATTTGAAGAATTATCGCCAGATGATCAAGGGCGAATGCCGGGACTGTGATAAGGCCGAGGAATGCTACGGCTGCCGCGGTGCTGCTTTTCAGCTGACCGGAGATTACCTGGCCTCAGACCCCACCTGCTGGCGCAACAACTGTCCTGCAAAATAAAAGAACCTGGTGAACTGAGATTTTCAGTTCACCAAGTCAAGGTACAGTAAAAATTTTCCGACTCTGAAAAAACTTCTTTTCTTTCAGAGTCAGTTGTACATCTTACAGTTTATACGACAACCCAACAGTCACCAAATGAGCACCGGCGTCATCAAACACGCCGTTTAAGTACTCATTAACCACGTCGCGGGATTCCTTGTCATCGTACAGATAGGCCATGCCCACATCAAGATCTTCGTTTATCCGGTAACGGAAGCCCACTGAGTACAGTGTGGCATCTGAATCAGGCAGGTCAAAGCCCAGGGTGGAGTCCGGGATCGGATTTTCGTCCAGGGCAAAACCGGCCATCAGGGTCCAGGCGTTGATGTCATAGCTAAAACTGATGCGCCAGGTATCGCTGTCATCCCAGTTCTTCTCTTTGGCCACATCAAAAGCACTGGTCAGGAACAGATTGTGCAGCGAGGTGGGATAGACAAAATCAAGTGTATCATATTCGGACCAGAAGGTGCGGTCATACTCCAACTCAACGGTCAGCTGATCAAAAAAGGTATACGATCCAGCAACGGCCAGCACTGCAGGCAAGGGTATGTCAACAGAACCGTCGCCCTGATAAGTAGTGTTGCCGGCAAAGGATGCAGATGTGTATAATGTTGCATCGCCCTCCAGTTCCATGTCAACATTGGAACGGTAGGTTACGGCCAGGCTCATGTTATCCACCGGTCGAAAGGTAGTGGCCAGGTTAAAGCCCCACTCCCAGGTATCACCATCCATATCCCGACTGGCATAGACGCCATCGTATTCCCTGGTGATGATACCGGAACTTTTGACGGTTGCATCGGCATAAATACCGCGGATACCGGCAGCCACGGAAAACATATCCCCAATCTTATAGGACAGGGACGGGTTGGCCTCAAGGACAGTCAGGGAAAACTCTTTGGCAAAGGTGGCAGGATAGGCCTGGTTCCATTTTTTAGACAGTCCGGCAGGGGCATCAAGGCTGAGTCCTACCCGCAGACCGCTGTAATCCGGAGACACCAGGAAAAAAGTCGGGACAAGAAAAGATTCAAAATCAGCCTCACCATTGTACAGCGCAGTTCGATTGTCTGAGTAGGTAGTACTTTTCAAGCCGATATAGGTTGCATCCGCTTCAAAATAGGCCCGGTTGTCCAGCCAGGACATATTGGCTGGGTTAAAAAAGGCTGCATCCGCACTGGGTGTATAGGCAACATTGGCTCCGGCCCTGGCTGTTGAGTTGATCGACTGCTCAGGAATCCTGTAGCCGGATCCATACGCGCTGCCTGCAGCAACCAGCAGGCCCAGTGCTGCAACAGCAATTGTCTTCTTCATCATTTCTCCTCCTTTTGGGTTTTAGCTGAACAAGGCCGGGACAGTTTTTTCTACCCGGCAGGTATCTCTCCTTGTACGATCAAAAACTAATCCTCATACGATCGCAGTGTTTGTTACATGCTCATGGTATCTGCTGAATACAGATAGCGTTTGATCTTGTGGGTTGCCGTTTTGATAAATGGCTCACGCCGTTCAAGCACCCTGGACAGACGTGAGGTGGATCCAAGCTGTTCATTCACCTCTTTTCTGATCCGATCCAGTTCCTCTGTAATGTATCCATACCGCTGCTGGCGGCTCTGGCCCTGGGTCTGGGCATCGACAAATTCATAATCCGGATAAATCCAGGCCTCAAGCATATTCCGATTTTCAACAACGAGTGACTCCACCACAAAGGGAAAGGTGTTGAGCTTATGCTCAATGGCCTCGGGATAGACGTTTTCACCGTTGGCCATGACAATAACGGATTTGGATCTTCCCTTAACATGAAGATTACCCAGCTCATCCAGCAGCCCCAAGTCGCCGGTTTTCAACCAGCCGTCATCAGTAAAGGTGTCATCGGTCACCTCTGGATCTTGCCAGTAGCCCTGCATGATATTTGGACCGCGGGCCTGAATTTCACCCACACCTGTATCGGGATGGGGATCGTCAATCCGTACATCCACACCGGGGACGGGCTTACCCACAGAGCCCAGGGCAACATTCTTGTCGCCTTTCGGGCCTCCGGCAATGAGTGGGGCGGATTCGGTCAATCCATAACCAGCGAGAAAGGGAAAACCGGCATCGCGGAGAAAGGATTCAACTTCGGGATTTAATGCTGCTCCGCCAATACCCATGACCTCCAGGCGGCCGCCGAAAAAGTCATACAGTTTGGCCCCGATTTTCCGGTAAACCATGCGACGACCGAAATCAAAGCGGCATGCCAGGGAAAGGAGTTTACTCTTTTCCACCGCAGGCAGAACCCGTTTTTTGTAAATTTTCTCCATAATCAACGGTACCACCAGCATGACATGAGGCCGCTCACGACCGCACAGCTTTTGCAGCACCATGGGGGTCGGCGTCTTGCCCGCATACAGAACACAGCCGCCCTTGATCAGCGGCATGACAAAACCTACTGTGAATTCATAGGTATGAGAGACCGGCAGTACGGAGAGAAAAACTGCACCCGGTGAGAGTGTAATGACACTGGAACAGGAATACCCGTTGGCACACAGATTCCGGTGACTGAGCATCACGGCCTTGGAAAATCCTGACGTACCTGAGGTGTAGAGTATCGAGGCAAGGTGCTCCCCATCCACTTCAGGAAAATCCAGGGATTCGTCCTGCATATCCTGGTCAAACTGTCCGTGGGCGGCAGCTAAAAAAACTGAAAACGTAGTCAGTGCCACCAGACCGGAATCATCCTCGTAATCATCAAGGGTGACCACCAGAGGCACTTTCTTTTCCAGGTCATAAATTTTCTCAATCTGGCGCTGGGTCAAAAAGAGAACATCGCATTCCATTTCCCCCAGGATATGATGTACATCCGCCTCGGGCAGATCAGGCAGAATGGGGACGCAGACCGCACCCAGCCGGACAATGGCCAGGTACACGGTACACCAGTTATGGGAATTTTCCGCCAAGATGGCTACCTTATCGCCAAATTCTACACCGCTGCTGCGCAGATTGGCGGCAAGAACAAGGACCCGGTCGTGGAGCTGCTGGTAGGTCAACGGGGTTTCCAGGGCCATGCCCACTGCGTTTAATTTCCCATAGTTACGGCAACTGTTGTCCAGCAGAGCGTTAAGGTTGGCAAACTGCTCGATGGGAGCCGGCAGGTTGGCGACGGAGGAACCATCGGCTCCAGTGCCGGCGATATCTTGATTACCTGCACTCTTCTTTTCTGCCTGTTGGCCATGGTTTGTTGTCATGAAGCGGATTTCCTCAATTTGTTCCCTGGAGATTTCCCTGATTTACGCACATAACATAGAACTATTACCCCAAACAGGGACAAAGTCAAATGCTATCGGAAGGTGGAAATTGACTTTTTTTCCCTTTGTTATCGGCCAAAAAGCTTGACAGAGAGCCATTCTCACTATATTACAAGATTAAATGCTGTGAATTAACGTGAACAAATGGAGCTAACTCCATGAAGAAATATATTTTTTTAACACTCGCCCTCCTATTTACCTTTATTGGCAGCGCCTGGTTGCAGGCTGCCCCTATCCCGACTCTGGACAGTCATGCAAAATACCGGCCGGGCGCACAGGCCAGGAACATCGCACCCATCGACAACGGACTGACCAGCTTTGTTACTTTAGGTAACCGTGGAGACATTTCAAACGTAAAGGCACGAATACGAGGTGGCAGAGCCGTCCACAAATCACCAAACCGAAAAGTTGCAACACTCAAGGGGATTAACAGAAAAATTACCGCTAAAACGGTAATGATCTTAAATGCCGATACCGGGGCAACTATTTTCGCCAAAAATCCGGACACCCCCCGCCAGCCTGCTTCAACCATTAAAGTGCTGACCGGCATGATTGCCATTAAGTCTCTGAAAAATAATGAACTGGTCGGGGTGACCAGACATGCCCAGAAAATGCCCCGATCAAAAATTTACCTGGATACCAAGAAAAAGTATAAGGCAGATGATCTGATTAATGCGGTACTGCTGGCCTCGGCCAACGACGCCAGTGTGGCTCTTGCAGAAAAAATTGCCGGCAGCGAGCGGAATTTTGCCGCCATGATGACCCTGCGGGCAAAACTCTGGGGCGCAAAAAAGACCGTCTGCAGAACCGCAAATGGCCTGACCGCCAAGGGACAGCACACAACAGCCCGTGATCTCGCCCAGATCTTCCGTCATGCCATGCAGGACAAGGAATTTGCCCGGCGCATGAAACGAACCAAGATTAAGACGTCCTACGGCAAACTTCTGCGTAATCATAACAAGGCGCTCTGGCAGGTAAAGGGTGCACTGGGTGGCAAAACAGGCTATACTTACGCGGCCCGGCAGACCTATGTGGGCAAGTTTAAACGGGGCAACGACTCCATTGTTGTTGCCATTATGGGCAGCAGGACCATGTGGACGGACATCAAGCGATTGGTGGAGTATGGGTTCAAAAAAAACAGCCAGCTTAAACTCGCTCAAGTTGCCCTGGCTGACAGCAACGGTTCAAGTACGACTGTCCACTGAAGCCAACAACCCGCCAGACACTTGTACAAAACAAATAAAAAAAGCCTCATGCGAATCGTTTCGCATGAGGCTTTTTTTGAATGCTGCTTTTGCCGTTGACCGGGGCTGCCGCTTTTTGGATTTATGTGCGCCCTTGCCCCCGCTTCGCTGAATCAGAGTAACAATTCCCCAATCCCGGGCCGTTACCTTGGGCCCTTTTCTCTTTTTCTTTGCCACGGGTCACCTCCTGTCTGATGTGGAGGCAACACCATACAGCATATACGCTAAAAAGCAAATTTTCCCTGTCTGCTCCAGGCTATCGTTCCGCCTGCACCGGGTTACGCAATACACCGATCCCCTCAATCTCTACCTCGACCACATCTCCATCGGCAAGCGGACCAACCCCGCTGGGAGTACCGGTACTTATGACATCACCGGCCTCAAGCGTAAAATTCTTTGAAACAAAGGCCACCAGCTTCAGTACGGAAAAAATCATGTGACAGGTATTGGACTGCTGCACGACCTTGCCGTTCAGCCTGGTCTGGATATCAAGGTTCTGCACATCTCCTATGGCCTCCGGCGGTACAATTACCGGGCCGATGGGGCCGAAGGTATCCAGTGACTTGCCCCGGTACCAGCCGGATTTATCACCACGCTGCAGATTACGCTGGCTGACATCATTAAAACAGGTAAAGCCGAGAATATGCTCCATCACCTCGTTCTCGACAAGATTTTTACATCGATCCTTAATGATCAGAGCCAGTTCTCCCTCATAATCCGTGCGTAAATCGGCAAAATCATATTCTCGTAAAAATGCCGGAAGGACAATAGGGTCTTCCGAACCGACAATGACATTAGGCGTTTTGGGGAAAAGAACAGGCTCCTTGGGAATCTCGTCGGTAAAATTCAGTACATTAACCGACTGGCTCTCTTTAATATGTTCCAGGTAGTTCAGCCCCAGACAGACAATTTTTCCCGGTTTCACAATGACTTCTTCGCCATTGATCATGGGGAGAGTTACAGGCATGGCATACTCCTTAATGGGCTGGTTACAGAAAAAAAATCAGGAAAATGTCAGACGATTGAATCCACCCTTTTCATACCAGGGCCTGGTAACATCAATACCGCTCAGCTCAAACAAAATAACCTCCAGAACAAGATACACCTTGGTCTGTTTGCGAATGCAGGCGGTCAGGGTGTCGCCATGATGTCCCATGGCTGCATGGAGATGAATCCGCGGTTCGTCACCGTCCATAAAGACCGAGCCGCTGCCCACCACTTCACGTGCCTCGTCAACCTCCCGCCAGACCGGATTCGGTGGCATGACCGGTTGTTTAGGACCAGTTACAACGCCTGCATGCCGAATACCGCCGAGTATCTGAAACCAACCGCTCTGAATTTTTTCCTTCAGCACGATCTCCTGCAGATTTTCCAAAAGGTCATCACCGTGGTCAAGGCGAATCATCAACACCCGGCCAACAGATCCTGTTCGATAGTCCATTTCTTTCCTGTTGTCTGTAGAACCCCTGCAGCATACCTCTTTGCCTGCTGCATAAAAAAAAATTATTTTAACTGAGCAGACTGCAGCCGCTGCTGCACGGCAAGTTCTTTCTTACGGGCAAGGGCAGCCTGTTTGCCCCGGGCCAGATAACCGGCAAGTCCACCACCGGCTGTTGTCAAAATAAGCAGGCCAAAGGTGACAAACTGGGTGTACAGCATAAGCGCACCAAACGCCAGCGCCCCGGCAAAGGCCGCCCCAACCTTGAAACTGGCTCCGGCATGGGCACGCCGGGTCTCCTTGAGAATCTGCTGCTGGCTGTCTTTTACAATCTTTGACTTCTGTCGTTCGGCATTGACCCGGATTTTTTCCCGTTCCCGGGCATGTACGTCTTTAACCGTCTCCAACTCCTGTTGGTATCGCTGCCGGGCAGTTGCTGCAAACCAGAACGCCGCCAGCACGCTGAACAGAATCTCAAGCAGACCAATGGTCAGCACCAGCTGGGTATTTTCCAGATCAGTTCGGGTGATTGCAAAAAACAGGGCAATGGTAATGCACTGCACCAGGAGAACAGCAGTAAAATATTTCAACATAGCCACTCCTTAAACGATAACCCGGCAGATCTTAATAATGTACGGCCCTGACGACTTCTATACACAGCAGTAATGCAATCCGTTCAATCGTTCAACAGAAAATCTCAGGCAGCTCAAGCGTAGATAGTATGGAACAGGCTTAACAGGGACAATGGAGAGACTGTCATTCCTCCTTTAACTCCAGGTTTGAGAGGTATGCCCCTGCGAAAAAACAGAAAGCACCCAACAGGGTAAAAATAATGGAGCGATAACTGTTGGCAACAGTGCCGGTTAGCGGGTTCGTCCAGGCGTAAACAGCTGAGATCTGGAAGAAAACAGACCCCATAATGTTAAGCCAGACGACCCACCAGGTGAAGGACCGGAATCGTTTGACATACCCATCGTGAAAGATCTCGATCCAGGCAAAAAACGAGGCCACAAGAAAAAGCACGGATCCTGTCATGTCGGGTACCCAGACAAAGATACTGGTTCCCAAGGCCGTATGAGTTCCATGGCAGGCATCAAAAGTGTTGACGTTGAACAGCACTGTACCGATGAACTGGCTTGCGGCCGCCAGGAAACCGGCACTGCGGAGGCCACGTGCCCATGCCTGTGAACCTTTTAAAATGATATATTATATTGACAGCACATTGTCACAGCATCAACTGTTTTTCGGCCGACACAATCCCGCTCTCGCAGGGTGAGGCATCGCCGGATTCAAAACTGCTGATCTCTTCGGTTACCAGAAGTTCCCCAAACGGTTCTGCCAATTTGTGGTGTCGCCATGGAACATCACCAGGTCACAGTACAGTGCAGACCGAAAAGTTGTGAAGAACTCTCAGACAGCGGCGCGTAGTCATCGGGCTGTTTGGGGGCACGCATGGAAAAATGCGAAGAAAAGGCGACATCCGCCTGTGGGGAGAGATATTCCCGAGCCAGTTCTTTCAGCGGGGGAACGATATGACCGAAGGGATTAATCAGGAACAGAGAGACTGTGCCGAGCACCCTGCTGCCCAGAACGGTCTCATTATTGCGATGGATACGGTGCTCCAGCGGAAGGAGTATCTCCGCAACTCCCCAGCCAAACAGCGGGGTCACGATCATGTCCTGAATGGAAACCGGCTCTGCCCAGGCCTCAATGCCTATTTCATAAAAGGCGGAGATGGAAAAAGAGAACCAGAAGGACTCCACACGGGAGTACCCCTGGTGGCGGGCGTAGATGAAGTAGGTCGATCCGAAATAGGGATGACCGATGTAGTTGATCCAGGCGTCGTCATTGTCCCATTCCCAGGTAGTGCTGTTGTACTTCCAGTTTTTCCAGCCGTTGCTTATGGTGACATCATCCTTATCCCAGTTGGAGACATTTTCCGGCAACGCATAGATTACGCCCATAAGTGTAAAGGCCGGCACCAGAAAGTAAAAGGCATCTTCCCCCAAAATGGAGTAGCGACCGAGTATGCCGTCCTGTCCCGGCGGTTCAAGCCGATCAAACTCAGCAGCCAGATCAAACCCTTCCGTCTCGCCGCTCAAGTGCTGTTGCAGCACGCGGAAACTGTCATCAAGAAGTTGGTCGATAGACAATGGTTTTTTTGCAGGAATCGTGTTGGGAAAAAAATCGTCAACCGCGTACCAGTCCTTGCCGCCAAACCATTCCCCGGCGGCCAAGACCGGAGGCGGGGCCACGATAAAAAACAGGAAAAAGGAAATGGTCAGGATGTAACAGGTGCGGAACGACCGTGTATTTCCCAAAAACCCGCTGGAAACACAGTCTGCCCACTCGGTGGTTTTTATGGTATTTTGCTTCACTTGCGGGGGGATACTTCTTGTGTTTCTGCATTTAAACAAAAGAAGGGGAGTCAACTGAAACCAGTTGACTCCCCTTATATCATTTGGCTCCTCGGGACGGACTCGAACCGCCGACAAGGTGGTTAACAGCCACCCGCTC
>CAZQKF010000028.1:0-11161 GCA_964593645.1 uncultured Desulfobulbus sp. | reverse complement strand
TCATCAAGGGGCTGCACGGCCAGTCGCTGCAGAAACTCAAGCACCTGGTCGTGGAAAAAGACCGGCAGCTGCAGCAGACCAGCAGGAAACTGGCTGAAAAAACTGTGTATCTCGACAACATCCTCCATTCCTCCATGGATATGGGCATGGTGGCGGCTGATTTGAATTACCATGTTATTTTTTTCAATCCAGCTGCAGAAGAGATCCTGGGGATGTCTGCCACGGAAGTGATAGGCCGCGATGTCAGGACAATCCATAAAAAACACTCTATCCCGGCACCGCGTTTTGCTCAGCTGGTTGAGAAAATACAGCAAAAGAAAAGGCACGAATTTACCTTTGTCAGGATGAAGGAAAACCGTCCTTACCATGTCAAAGCCATGGTCACGGGTATCTGGGATCCGGATCAGAGCCTGGTTGGTTTTGTTCTCATGCTCCGTGATGTCACCCAGCGGACTCTGGCTAAACAGAAAATAAAGCAGCAGAAGGCAGATCTTGAGGTGATGAACTCCGAGCTTTCAGTTCTCTATGATGTGTCTTTAACCTTAAGTCAGACCCTGGAAATGTCTGTACTGCTTGATGAAATACTGAGTGTTATCACTGGGATCAGGATTTTTGATTTTGAACGGGGCGGTGGGATTTTTGTCGTGGACGGGGATGAGATAGAGCTTATCTCCCATATCGGTATGGAGGAAAGTTGTCTGGGGCGGAAAAAGATACATCAAGCTGATGACTGCCCCTGCAGCAGAGTGGTGCAGGGCGGTGAGATCCTTGTTTTGGATCAACAGGAGTTTGAAAAAACCGGTATGGGAGGGCTGGAGAGCCACGGTGCCGTTATCGTCCCGCTCAGGGCCCGAGAGGAGGTGGTTGGAGGGCTTTGTCTGCTGACACCTCCTGATTTTGCCGGTCTGGAAAAAAATAAAATGTTCCTGCTCTCCACCATTGGCAGACAGGTCGGTATTGCCATGGAAAATGCCCGCCTGTATGAACAGACTCGTTTTCTCTCGCTCTATGACCCCCTGACCAACGTGGCTAACCGGCGCCTGATGATTACCGGGATGGAAAAATATTTTTCTCTGGCCAGGCGGTACGGCAATGTGTTTTCTATTATTATGCTGGATATTGACAACTTCAAAGTATACAACGACAACCATGGTCACGGGGCTGGAGACACAATGCTCACCCGAGTTGCCCGGGTTCTGCTTAATGATATTCGCAACGCCGATGGTGTGGCCAGGTACGGAGGTGAGGAGTTTCTGATTATGCTGCCCGAGGCTACCCTTGAAGATGCACTGGCCACTGCGGAAAGGCTTCGTCTGCAGGTTGAATGTGAAACCGATGTGACCATAAGTCTCGGGGTTGCGACTTATAAACCGTATATGACAAAAAATGAGCAGTTGATCAATACGGCAGATGAGGCACTGTATCGTGCCAAAAAAAATGGGAAGAACCGGGTAGAGCATTAGGATGAGCGGGGACGAGGAGGCGACAATGAAATTTTCTAGCCGCAATGGCTGCAGACTTTCAGATAATAATGGGCCTGCATGAAACATCGAATAACTCTTTATTTTATCTTTATTCTGACCATCCTTGTTTGCCTGCCCTCTTCAGCTGGGGCTGCTCAATCGTTTAAGGCGTGGCTGGAATCTTTTTATCCGGTTGCCGCCCGGCAGGGGATTAAGCGTGCCACCTATGACCTGGCCTTTGACGGGGTGACGGAGCCGGATGCGGTGGTGCTCAAAAAAGCCGCGTATCAGCCGGAGTTTACCACCAAAATCTGGGACTATCTTGACGCTCGGGTGAACCGGAAATCCATTGCCACCGGCCGGATTATGGCTGCAGTCTACCGAGAGACACTGGAGAAAATTGAGGCCCGTTTTGGGGTTGACTCTTCCGTGCTCCTTGCCATCTGGTCCATGGAGAGCAGTTATGGGGCTGTTTTATTGCGAACCAATCGCCTTCACTCCGTGCCCCGTGCCCTGGCAACCCTTGCCTATGCTGATCCGAAACGAAAAAAATTTGCAGAAAAACAACTGATTGCTGCCTTGAAAATTCTCCAGTCCGGCGAGATAACCGTTGAGCATCTGACCGGTTCCTGGGCAGGTGCCATGGGGCATACCCAGTTTATTCCCACCAGTTACCTGGCCTATAGTGTAGATATGGACGGGGACGGCCACCGGGATATCTGGGGATCCATACCGGACGCCCTGGCAACGGCTGCCAGTCTGCTCAGTAAAAATGGCTGGCGCAGCGGCAAGACCTGGGGCTATGAGGTTCGGGTGCCGTCTGCGGGGAGTCATTACAAGGGGCAGACCAAAACCCTTGGCCAGTGGAGCAAACTGGGATTCAGCCGGCCAAACGGCACTTCTTTTCCCGTGCCTGCTGATAAAGCAGTGTTAAAGTTGATTGCCGGGAGCAAAGGGCCGGGGTTTCTGATGCTGCGCAATTTTTTCGTGCTCAAGCGTTATAATAACTCCGACTTTTATGCTCTGGCTGTTGGGTTGCTGGCGGACAGGATTGCCGGAGGAAAGGGGATGATTCAGGACTGGCCGAGGCCTGCCGGATCACTGCGTGCAGAAGAAAAATTTGAATTGCAGGAGCAGCTGCAGAAAAAAGGGTTGTATCGTGGAGCCATTGACGGTCATCTCGGGCCGGCTACGGCCAAGGCAATCAAAACATTTCAGCAGCAGAGTGGATTGCCGGTTGATGGCAAGCCAACCAGGAGGGTTCTGGAACTGCTCCAGGCCCGGAAGAGTGCAAAGTAAGAGCTTGAAGTTTATGCAAGCCTGCCTTTACTCTATCACCACCGGCTCTGGAATTCGGATGACTGCCGGCTGGGAGTAGCTGCCGGTCATGCCGTCGTTGTTAACCGCCCTGACCTGGAAATGGTATACATTACCGGGATCCAGGGTGCCAGTGTAAGTAAACGTTGTATCTTGGGTCTCTCCCACTTCAGTGGATAAAAATCCCATGTTGTAGATCTCGTAATGGTGAATATCCTGCTCAGGATTTTTTTGCCAGCGTAATTCAATACCCTGGTTGATGCGCTGGATGGTCAGACCCTTTGGTGCGGTCGGCGGCGGTTTGGTTGTTGCTGTGACCGGTAAAACCAGCGTTCCTTCAAGCTGATCACTGTCCACCGCACGCACCTGGTACCAGTAGGTACTGCCATCACGCAATCCCTTGTCACGGTAACTGGTCGCCGGGGCGTCAACCGTTGCAACTCTGCGCAGGTCATCTCCAGTCTCACCACGGAAAACCTCATAGGAGATGATGTCGTTTTCATTATTTGGCTGCCATTGCAGGTCAATACTGCGAAACTGATTGTTGGTCACTTGCAGGCCTTGAACCGGCCCGGGAGCTGCCTTGGTCGTGGCTGAGACTGTACCGGATACAGCTGACGACATATCGAGCACGTTCACCGACCGCAGTTGGTAGGAGTAGGTGAAGTTGTCCTGGAGCGGGGTGCTCCAGGAACCTGTATCCGTGTATTGCTGGGTTTCCCGACCGCGTACAAAATCGATTTGCTCAAAGGGTTCTTTGCCTGTTTTACTGCGCAGGACAGCGTATCCCTTGATGTCCGGATCCTGGCCCGGTGTCCAGAACAGGGGGATTTTTCTGGGCTGTTGTTCAATGGCCCGAACCTCTGTCGGCGGCAGCGGGTTGCCTTTGGTTCGGGCTGAGACCGCTGCTGTGGGCTCGCTTTCAATTCCAAGCCTGTTTTTGGTGCGGAGGGTATAAAAATACTCGGTGTCATCAGCCAGACTACCGTAATTAAAGTGTCGGCCGCTGCCGTAATCGATGTAGTTCTGCTGCTTTCGTCCATCAATATCGGCGATTTTTTCAAATAGGCCGTCCTCTGTCGTGCTGCGATAGACAACATACCCGGTAACGTTGGGATCTTGTGAGGGGGGCCAGAAGAGCCGAATGTAACGCAGGTTATTGCCCGATGACTGGAGGGTGTCCAGGGGCTTGGGCGCACCGGATGTGGTAACGGAAAAAGGCGGGGCAGGAATGTTGGCAAGCCCGGTTTCTGAAAGGCCGATCACGGTGAAAAAATATTTTTTCCCGTCCAGCAGCTGATCCGCCTCAAGTATGATCGGCGCACGATCATTGGCCACAGGCGGGCCGTGCACTGTGAATACGCCCCTGGCCGAGTCAGAGGCAAGCAGCTGGTAGGCGGCGTAGGTGTACGGCGGATCAGGTTGGAGGATGATCCGGATCTTGCGCAGTTCACCTCGGGTGGAGATCACGGTGGGCCGGGGCACCAAGGGCGAGAAAATATCTCCGGCCGCAACCATGGCATCAAGCAGCTTTGTCAGCCCCTGATCCATGATGCTGCGGGCCTGATCAGCAGTTATTGTCCGACTGTACTGATCTCCCTGACAGGTAATCGTCATGGTCCAGGCAGTTTTTTCGGTCTGAGCATCTGTCATCGTAATGTTGACCGTGAGGCGGGTGTCTGCAGTATCCGTGTCGGCCGGTATTTCCCGGCGTAAAGAGAGGCTGCCGTGAACAACTCCTCTGGCTTTAACGGTTCGGCCAAACAAGACTGCTTGCTGCTGCGGATCAACATTCTTTTCAGCTTTGGTCGTTTTGAGTAGGTCTGCAGTGGTGGTTTCCGGCTGCAGTCTGTATTTTCCGGTCTGGGCAAGGGAGGCGTACAGGGCCTGGGAAAGGGCTGCAGCCAGTTGTGGGTCATCCGCCAGCAGGGGAAGTATCGCAACTCTGTTGAAAATAATGGTGTGGAGTGTAGGCGTAACATGGGCCGTTACCTGGGTACAGGCAGCTTCTGTCGCCTCGGGTTCTGCAGCAGCCGCAGTTCCCGGCAATCCACAGAGCAGGAGAAGCAGGCAGAAAAGGCTGCAGCGCAGCCACTGTAAACGGCTTTTCCTGGTAAGATTCATGGCCAAAGAGAAAGAGTTGTACGTCTTGAGGGATTGAAAGCTCGTAGTTTCTATAACATACCAGATAATGCCGGTTTGTAAAACCTCAATCATTGGTGCTGCTGTCCACGCAGGCCAGTTGCAAGGTCGCGGACTGCTGCCATGGTTTCTGCCAGGTCAAAGGAGCGGATTTTTCTGTCTTCCATAATCAGCCTGCCGTTGATGAGAACTGTCTGCACATCCGCCCCGTCTGCGGCATAGACCAGCAGGTCAATACCATGCATGGGCTGCAGGTGCGGGGTTTGGAGATCAAGCAGGATAATGTCCGCATGCATCCCCGGTTCCAGCCTGCCGATTTTTTTTTCCATACCGAGCACGGCAGCACTGCCGGTTGTTGCCAGACTCAGAACATCTGCTGCAGGAATCGCCACTGGATCCAAGGTTCGAACTTTCTGGATTTTAGCACAGATGTCCATTTCCCGGAACATGTCCAGGCTGTTGTTGCCGGCCGTCCCGTCCGTACCCAGCCCGACCTGGATATTTTTCTTCAGCATCGGCTCCAGCGGGGCAATGCCTGAGGCAAGTTTTAAATGACTCTGCGGGCAGACAACAACTTTAGCCCCGCGTGCTGCCAGTAGATCCATGTCCTCGTCATCAACCCAGACACAGTGCACGCACACCGTTGCCGGATCCAGGATACCCTGGGCATCGAGATGTCTGATCGGGGAACCGCCCTGCATGTTATTGATCATGCCCGGCTCGGCCTGACTCTCTGCCGCATGGATGAAGAGAGGAACGTTTTTTGCCCGGGCCAGTTCCTTTGCCGCCTGCAGGGTCTGGCCGCTGCAGGTATAGGGAGAATGGACAAAGATTGCCGGACTGATAAGCGGGTCACGGTTCTGCCAGTGGACGATGAACTCTTCAGCTGCGTCGATATTACCGGCAGGATCAGGCACACCGGGTGCTGGAAAGTCGATAACTGCCTGGGCAGCTACGGCCCGCAGGCCTGCATCGCTGAAGGCCCGGGCCGCCTCGTGTTCATGGAAATAACCGTCGGCAACCGTGGTGGTGCCGGACAGGATCATTTCGGCGGCAGCGAGCTTGCTGCACCAGTACACCATTTCCGGGTTTACATGGGCGGCCTCGGCCGGAAAGATATGGTCGTTGAGCCACTCTCCAAGTTCAAGGTCATCGGCCAGGCCGCGAAACAGGGTCATGGCAGCGTGGCAGTGGGTATTGACCAGGCCGGGCAGGGCCAGCCGGCCGTGACCGTTAATGACTGTTGTCGCGTCGATGCCTGTAAACTCCGCAGCCGGGCCGATTTGTCGTATCGTATTGCCGTTGACGGCAATGCAGCAGTCCTTAACAAGCGGATCTTTGCCCTGGCTGGCGGGGAGGCAGATGTTGGTAATCAGAATATCTGTTTTCATGGGTAATTGGTATTTGCGGAGACGCAGAGGGCGCAGAAATACAAAGAATTAAAAAATCTCTGCCTCCCCTGCGTTGCTCCGGTGAGTATTGTAGAGATAAAAGTAAACGTCTTTGCATAACAAATTATGGTCAAAGCACTGCAGACCAACTATACTCCCTCAACCAAACAAGGCAAGGAGCTTGAGCAAAGCGATTTTTGCCTTTTCAACATTTATAAACCGGAACCCGGCACTTGAAACCGGGAATCGTTAACATAGAGGTAACTATGGGTTTTCAATGTGGTATTGTCGGCCTGCCCAATGTGGGCAAGTCCACGATTTTTAACGCGCTGACCGCGGCGGCAATTGATGCGGAAAATTATCCCTTTTGTACCATTGAGCCCAATGTGGGCGTGGTACCCATGCCGGACTCGCGGCTGGATATATTGGCGGACCTGGTCAAGACTAAAAATAAAGTGCCCACCCAGATGGAATTTGTTGATATTGCCGGGCTGGTCAAGGGGGCCAGTCAGGGCGAGGGGCTGGGCAACCAGTTTTTAGGCCATATCCGTCAGGTAGACGCCATTCTCCATGTGGTACGCTGTTTTGAAGACGATAACATCGTCCATGTGGATGGTTCCATTGATCCGATCCGGGATCTGGAGGTTATCTCCATGGAGCTGATCATGGCTGATCTGGATACCGTGGCCAAACGCTTGAAAAAGGCGTCCAGCCAGGCAAAATCAGGGGATAAAAAGTTTATTGCCGAGGCTGCCTTTCTTGAAAAACTGCAGGCCGTGCTTGATGAGGGCAAACCGGCCCGGGTACTGGAGCCGGAAAGCGATCCGGAGCGCGAGCTGGTACGTGATCTCTGTCTGCTCACCACTAAGCCTGTACTCTATGTGGCCAATGTCAGTGAAGATGATCTGGCCGAGGGCAATGATTTTGTTGATCGGCTCACCGCAACAGCTGAGCAGGAAGGTGCCTCCGTGGTGACCATTGCCGGCGGCATTGAGCAGGAGTTGAGCCTGCTGGACGAGGAGGAGCAACGGGAGTTTTTAGCTGACATGGGCATGGAAGAACCCGGTCTGAACCGCCTGATCCATGCCGGTTATGAACTGCTGGGTCTGATCACTTATTTTACGGTAGGTGAGAAAGAGACCAAGGCCTGGACCATTACCAAGGGCACAACCGCACCGGGTGCGGCCGGTAAAATCCATACCGACTTTGAGCGGGGATTTATCCGGGCCGAGGTGATTGCCTATGACGACTACATTGAATGCGGCTCCGAAGCAGCGGCCCGGGACAAGGGCGTGATGCGTTCCGAGGGCAAGGAGTATATTGTCCAGGACGGGGACTGTATTCTGTTCAGGTTTAATGTCTGATCCGGCGTAATGTTCAGAGTTTAGGGTTTAACGTTCGTAAAAGGGTTAAAAAAATGGCTGGAGCGGCAAAGGAAATATTTATAGAAGATTTACAGGAAGGGCAGCAGGTGCGGGATATTTTTCTGGTGGCCCGCAAAAATCTGGCAGAGACAAAGGCAGGCAAGCCGTATTTAGCCCTGTCGCTCATGGATCGGTCCGGAGAAATTGAGGCCCGGGTCTGGGATAATGCGGCTGCCTATGACAGCCATGCTCAGGTGGGCAACTATGTTGTTGTCCAGGGAACGGCCAAGTCGTTTCGCGATCAGCTGCAGATGGGAGTTGTCTTTTTAGAGCAGGTAAACAGCGGGTCGGTGAATCCTGCGGATTTTATGCCTGCAAGCAAGCGGGATGGTGCAGAGATGCGCGCAGAGCTTGCGGCTGTTATTGGTTCAATTACAGATTCCGGCCTGCAGAAGTTACTGCAGCAGGTCTTCAGCGGTGAAACCCTGGAACAGTTTTGCACGGCTCCGGCGGCCAAAAAAATGCACCATGCCTACCTGGGAGGATTGCTGGAACATACCCTGTCCGTAACCGGCCTGGCAGGCAAATTAGCTGACCATTACCCGGAGCTTGACCGGGACATGCTCCTTACCGGTGCCCTGCTGCATGATGTTGCCAAGATCCGGGAGTTCAGCTTTGCCGCACCGCCCTTTGATTACACCGACCAGGGACGGCTCATGGGCCATCTGGTCATTGGTGTGGACATGGTGCGCCAGGCCGCAAGCGGCATCAGCGAGTTGGCCCCGGAGCGCCTTGATCAGGTCTGTCATCTGATTCTCAGTCACCACGGCCGTCATGAGTTTGGCGCGCCGGTACTGCCCATGACCCAGGAGGCTCTGCTGCTTCATCATGTGGATGATATTGATGCCAAGATGAACTATACGGATCAGCTGCGCGAAAAGATTACAGAATCGGGGCATCAGTGGACGGATTACCAGCGCCCTTTGGAGCGTTTTCTCTATCTACAGCCTTTGCTCGGTGATGAAGAGAAGCCGGCGGTTGTGAAGAAAAAGGCGGCCCCGGCCCGGAAAAAAAAGGAAAAATTTATTCAGGATAATATTGAGGATCGTCAGCAAACTCTTTTTTAAGAGCTGACTTCTCCCCGTATTCCGAAACTGTATGATTTTTTCAGAAATAATCGGCCAGGCCAAGGCGGTCAAACTGCTCAGTCGTTCTCTTGCCGGTGATCGGCTGGCCCACGGCTATCTCTTTACCGGCCCTGAGGGAGTCGGTAAGACCACCACTGCGTTGGCTCTTGCGGCCGGGTTGTTCTGCACGGCCCCGGAAGATGAGAAACCCTGCGGTTTGTGCGGCGGCTGCCTGAAGTTTTTTTCAGGTAATCATCCTGATTTTCTTCAAATCAGGCCGGACGGGGCCGTTATAAAAATTGATCAAGTCCGGGCCCTGAAAAAAGCGTTGAGTTTTTCTCCCTTTGAGGCAGGCAGACGTATTATACTTATTGAAGATGTGCAGACCATGGGAAGACCGGCAGCCAACAGTCTGCTGAAGATCCTGGAGGAGCCACCGCCGGACAACCTGCTGCTGCTCATTGCCTCAGAGTCAGAACCTATTCTGCCCACTATTGTCTCCCGCTGTCAGGTGATTCCCTTCACACCGCTCACCACGGAACAGGCTAGCGAGGTTGTTTCTCGTCTCAACCCTGAACTGGTTCCGGAAGAGGTCAGGTCTCTTGCCCAGCTGGCCGATGGCTGTCCCGGTCAGGTGCAAACACTGCAGAGTGAAGAGCTGCTGGCACTGCGTAGTGAATGCATTGAGGCCTTGGTTGCAGGATCCGGCAGGGAGGCTGAGCTTGTCGAGCAGGCACTTGATCTGGCCGGGAAAATGGCAGATCTTAAAGAAGGGCTGGATGGACTGTTTGATTTACTGGCCCTTTTTTTTAAAGAGACAATGATCAGTTTACTCTGTACAAAGGAGCAGCCTGAAGGCCGCGAATCCATGGCTGCAAGAGAACGCTGGAATTTACAACAACTCTCTGATAAGATACAGGCCGTTGACGCTGCCCGTCGTGAACTGGCCAGAAACTGTAATCGTGCTCTGGTCTGTGATGTTTTGTTGTTGGAGTTATTTGACCTGCAGAGCAAGGTTTGACCCGTCAGTTGTGTAGTTACGGGTTGTAGAGAGTGAGTGGTGCACGCAGTTCCTGCGCACTGATTATTTAATGCGTTTACCGGATTGACCGGTTTTTTATATGGCAGAAAATACTGAACAACGGACAAAGGACGATTCCGGCGGTATGGAGCAAGATAGCAGGGAAAAGGATCCGCTGTTTTTTTATCGTATCCGTTTTCGTGACCAGGGACAGGAGTATACCGCTCGTGGGCATCTGGATGATCTGGCCAAGGGCGATCAGGTCATGGTTCGTACCGAGCATAATCCGGAGCCGGCGGTTATTGTCTGCCGGGCTGCTGATACGACTGATCCGGCAGTGGTACGAGGAGCGTCCTATGATATAATTCGTCGCGCTACCCCGGAAGAACAGGAAAAATATCTTCGTCTGCCCATCTTGGAACACGAGGCTTTTGCGCTTTGTCTGGAACGGATACAGTTTTTGCGGCTGCCCATGCACCTGGTGCGGGTAGAGCGTTTTTTCAACGGTTCCAAGATTATTTTTTATTTTACGGCCGAGAGTCGGGTGGATTTTCGGGAGCTGGTCAAAAATTTGGTGCAGGAATTTCGTACCCGGGTAGAAATGCGCCAGATCGGCGTGCGCCATGAAACTCAGATGACCGGCGGTATCGGGGCCTGCGGCCGGGAACTGTGTTGTACTTCGTTTTTGCAGAAGTTTGAATCCGTATCCATTAAAATGGCCAAAACTCAGGATTTGCCGCTGAATCCGGCCAAGATCTCCGGGGTGTGTAATCGTTTGCTCTGCTGTCTGACCTATGAGTATGACGCCTATAAGTCAATCAAACGGCAAATGCCCCGCATCGGTCGGCTGATAAAATACGAGGGAAATGTGTACCGGGTGCAGCGTATCCATCCTCTACAGGGCACTGTTCAGGCCGTTTCCCGGGAAGAGGGCGAGATTCTGCTGACCGAAGAACAGTGGCGGACAGCAGAGCCGGTGCAGAAGAGTCAGCCCCGCAAAAAGAGCAAGGCAAAAAAAACCGGCAGCCGGGACAGCGGTCGGAAAAAGAATTGAATCCGGGCAGGTTCTGACCTGTCTTTTCTACACAATATTTTATGACAACCTATATAACAACTCCGATTTATTACGTAAATGCCATGCCCCATTTAGGGCATGCCTACACTACCATTATTGCCGACACCTACAGCCGGTTCCGCAGGCTATGCGGTGATGACGTCCGTTTCCAGACAGGTACGGATGAGCATGGGGAAAAAATTGTTCAGGCAGCGGAAAACGAAGGCGTAACGCCCAGGGAATATGTTGATCGCATTTCCGATACCTTCCGTCATTCCTGGC
>CAZQKF010000027.1:0-11170 GCA_964593645.1 uncultured Desulfobulbus sp. | reverse complement strand
CGGGCAGCTCATAGAGCAGTTTTTCCATGGGGATGGAGACCCGTTCTTCGATTTCCTTAGGGGTGGCGCCGGGCATGGAAACCATGACGTCGATCATGGGCACCTTGATCTGCGGTTCTTCTTCACGCGGCAACAGGACTACGGCCAGCACACCGAGCAGCATGGAGGCGACAATGGTGATCAAAGTCAGCTTGGAGTCGATAAAGGCCGACGCCATCTTGCCGGCAAAACCGGGATGCTGTTCGTGTTCGCTCATAAGCTTACAGTAACCGGCTGGCCGCTGACCAGCAGGGCGTTGTTGTCAATAATTACTGTGTCGCCGGGTTCAATTCCGGTAAGAATTTCAACCTGATCATCTCGCACCGTACCGGTTCGAACCAGCCGCAGCTGGGCCTTACCGTCTTCCAGAACAAATACTTTGTCCATCTGGCCAAAGGGGACAACAGCTGATTGCGGGATGAGCAGGGTTTGAGCAGGATTTACAGGCAGCTGAACCCTGGCAAACTGGCCGGTACGCAGGCCGGGATCTTTTGAAAGATTTATCTTAACTGCTGCCGTACGTGAACGAGGATCGGCAGCCGGGGCAATTTCTGCAACTGTACCCGGGATCGTCAGGCGGGCTGCCGGAATCTCAACACTGAGCGTATCGCCTATGGCAATTCCGCTGATCAGGGACTCAGGTACGGCTGTGACCGCCTGCAGAGCAGTATCATTTTCCAGCTGCAGCAGAGGAGTGCCCGGAGTGGCAAGGTCACCGGTGTTGGCCGGCTTACGGGTAATGACTCCGGCAAACGGGGCAGTGATTGTCGTATAGCCGAGCATAGTCTGCGTCTCCTGTAGGGAGGCTTGTGCTACGGCAAACATATCACGCATAGAGTTAACTGTTTCGGATGTCGTGGCATTTTTCTTCAGCAGTTTTTGTTCGCGCACAAGATTACGTTTTGCCTGGGCCAGCTGGGCCTGCGCCTGGAGAACCCGGGCAGATATTTCTTCGGCACTGATCTTGACCAGTACATCGCCCTGTTTGACCCGTGAGCCTAGCACCACGGGCAACTCAGTTATAGTACCTGTCACCTTGGCGGCAATAGCTGCCTGCTCAACTGCCTCAATGGTGGCAACTAGCTCAACCTGGGGCATTGTTTCTGTTTTTGTGGCCTTTTGCACATGAACGGCAATGGTTGGCAATACAGGTTGGGGCTTGTTTTCGCTGCAGAAACCGATTGCAGCGGTAAGCAACAGCACCAGACAGCTGAAACCAATTGTGGAATTCAACTTCATCATTGGACATTCCCTGTTCGATATGTATTATTCGTTGTTTCATCAAACTGGCCTAATCCCACTGCCCGGCGCAGATCAGCCAGGGCAATGGAACCGGCAGCCTCAGCCATCAGATTATGAACCCGTGCCTCAGTGAGCCTGTTTTCCACCTCAATCAACTCGGAGACAAGCACCACACCTTCTTTAAAGCGTTCTCTGAACAAACGGGCACTCTCAACGGCCTGTTTCACCATCTTGTGGGTAACCTGTAGCCGTTCCCGCGCAAGTTGAAGCGCCAGAGATGCCTGCTCAATTTCATAATCAAGGTTGAGTTCCAGCTTATGCCGCTGCTCACGAATTCGAGCCAGCTCTGCTGTGGCCTGGGTAACTTCCGCTGAGGTCTTGTGGCCGTTGAACAGGTTATAGTTCACCTTGACACCAGCCATCCAGGAGTTGCCGGATCCCTCATCAAATTTAAATCCTTTGTCGACCTGGTAGGAACCAAAGATATCAGCTGACGGGTAATACCCTCCACGAGCCTGCCGAACCTTAGCCTCAGCAGATTTACGCATGGCATCAAGAACGGTAAGTTCCGGTCGTTGTGTAAAGTTCAGCGAAGTCGGCATTTCCTGTACAGCCTTCTGATCTGTATTGATTTCCACTGTACCCTGCCGTAGACCGAGCAAGTTGAGAAAACCACGTCCGGCCAGTTTTAGTCCATGTCGGGCCTGGATCAGGTTTTCAGCTGCCAGTGACTGCTGGACTTCAAGGTTGAGCAGATCAGCCTTGAGCAGATCGCCGGCCTGAAAGCGGGCTTGGGCTGACGTAAGAGATGCCTCTATGGCCTTAAGTGATGATTCTCTGGCCTGGACATTTTCTCTGGCCTGGACAATGGAGTAAAAACTTTTGACCACCTCAAACCCCAGGCGGGCGTTGACCACGGCCTGTTCAAAACGTGCAGCCTCTGCCCCGGCCTCAGCCGCTTTGACTCCGGCCTGGTCACTGCCGCCGTTGTACAGGCGGTACTGTATTAAACCGGTCAGGTTCAGGTCATCACTGGTTCCTGGATTATTAAAGTCAATATTATTGGTAAACTGGCCTTGGTTCAGGATGTTGCCAAATGAATACATGGGGTTGTTGGTTTGCCCGTATCCCGCGTTGATGCCGACCTGCGGGTAAAATGCTGATTGGGCAGCCGTTACAGCGGCCTGAGCAGCCTTGATCCTGTGTAGAACAATACGCGCATCCGGACTGTTGTCCAGGGCAAAGTGAACAGCCTCCTGCACTGTCCAGACAGAGGGCACCTCAGATGCCGCCATGCCGGCAATCGGTACGGCCAGGAAGAACAGGCAAAAAAAACGGTGCATTGTTCGGTTCCAATTCATAAATTTGACGAACCTCTTCAGGTAGCAGTATAATGCCGGCATAATCTGTGATCCGTAAATGTGATCCGGGTAAAATTACAGAGAAAAATGAATCATTTCATACTATATTGACCTGACTGTCCAATGGTCGGAGTGTCAAATAGCTAAATATAAAATATATACTCCGGCAAGTCGAGTTATTTCAGGAATAATCCTGAGTAGGAATAAGGAACCGGGTACTGCAGCCCGGCTGCTAAAGGTTGTTTGTGCTGCGAATATATCCTCTGGAAATTTGTCTATTCCTGCTGTTGTCGCTTTCAGGCTGCGTTAGTATTCCGGTGAACCATTTTACCGTGGCGGAAGACGGGCTGAGCTGTAGTATCAATGCGGACTGCACCTGTAAGAGTAGTACACTGCCTGAGAGTTATCTTGTCGCAGTGACGGGAAAAAATGGTCTTGATCCAGAGAAGATCACCCTGCTGAACTGGAACGTGCACAAAGAGACCGGGCCGCTGTGGCAGGACACCATGCAGTCCCTGCTGACCCGCGTTGACCTGTTGACCCTGCAGGAGGGCGCGTTGACATCGGATCTGCGTGATCTGCTCAGTAATACACTTGCCGGCAGCTGGATTTTAGCCAGCGCTTTTATTCAATCAGGCAATCATACAGGTGTCCTGACCGCTTCACAGATCAAACCGGATTTTTTCTGTTCTTTTCGAGTTGCAGAGCCTCTTATTGTTGTTCCAAAAACCGTTTTGATTACCCGGTACCCCATTGCAGGTACCACCAAAACCCTGCTGCTGGTCAACATGCACATGGTTAATTTTTCTCTTGCCACAACGGCGTACCGGCAGCAGCTACGTAATGCCTTTGTGTTGATCAATCAGCATCAGGGGCCGTTGCTTATTGCTGGAGATTTTAATTCCTGGAGTGACGGACGGATGGAAATCATTCAGCAGTTTGCCAATGGTCTGGGAACGGTAGATGTCGAATTTGCCGAAGATAACAGGGTTACGTTCTTCGGCCGGCCTCTTGATCACATATTTTATCGAGGTCTGGAACTGGTCGAGGCTGTTACCTCGCCTGTTCAGGTCTCGGATCATAATCCTATGCGGGTCACCTTTCGGCTGGCCGAAGAACCCGCCTTCCGGAGCCTTGCACATGAATAAGTGTATCTTGTATAGCATAGTTGTTTTGTCCGTATGTATCAGCCTGTTGCCCGCAGCCGCCTTTGCGGCGATGCAGGAGGAGATTGACTATCTCTTGAATTCGATCAAAACCTCCGGTTGTGTATTTATTCGAAACGGCAGCAGGCATGATCCGGTAGACGCTGTGCAGCATATCAGTAAGAAATATAAGTATTTAAAAAGACGCATTGCTACAACGGAAGATTTTATCAAGGGCGCGGCAACCGGCAGCAGTATGTCAGGTAAACCATATTTGATGATCTGTGACGGCGTAGAGATGAAGAGCGCTGACTGGCTGCGGGCTGAGCTCAAGAAGTATCGCGCCAAATGATTAAAATCTCTTAGAGTTAAGATGTTCTCTAAACAAAAAATCTGGAAAAATACGTGAAAAAAAATATGGACGCTTCGGTCATCTACTGTTGGCCTGCCTTTTGCTGGGACCGCTTTTTGTCGGTGGTTGCACATCATTGCCTGAAAATAGCGGCCGAACATCATCCCTTGCCCTGGAAGATGTTAACAACACCAGACTGGGCGCAGCTGTAGAGGAAAAGAGCAGGATCCATCCCGGCCAGTCAGGTTTTTTGCTGTTAGGCAATGGCCTTGATGCCCTGGTTGCCCGGGCAGGACTGGCTTCACTTGCAGATAAAAGTCTGGATGTCCAGTATTACCTGTTCCACGATGATCTGGTCGGTGGTTTGCTGATCTACCAATTGCTGCAGGCTGCAGACCGGGGAGTACGGATTCGTCTGCTGCTCGATGACATGGGGCTGGAAGACAAGGATGAAGGGATCGCTTTTCTGGACAGTCATCCCAATATTGAAGTTCGGATCTTTAACCCCTTTACTCGGGGCGTCATGCGTACCATCCAGCTGTTAATCAGGTTTGGCAGTGTAACCCGGCGAATGCATAATAAAACATTTATTGCCGACAACAGTGTTGCCATTGCCGGCGGACGTAATATCGGCAACGAATATTTTGATGCGGATTCTGAACCGGCCTTTGGTGACCTTGATGTACAGGCCATTGGGCCGGTGGTTCGTGAAGTGTCTACCTCCTTTGATGAATACTGGAACAGTGAACTGTCCTATCCTATAAGTGTGCTGCATGAAAAAATATCATATGACGAACTGAAGAACGTGCGGTCACATTGGGATGACCTGATGGCCCAGGAAAAAGATTCTGAGTATGTAGTTGCCTTGAGGGGGTCAGATTTTGCCAATCGTATTGAGGCCGGCAGGATAGCCTATGATTGGGGAAAGGCAACTGTGCTTGCTGATAAACCGGAAAAGATCCGCAGCGCGCAGCAGCAGAAAGAGTTTTATCTTGCCCCGCAGCTGATGAAACATCTCGAAAAGACGGAGAAGGAGTTGATTATTTTCTCAGCCTATTTTGTGCCGGGACGGGGCGGAGTTGAATTTTTCAAGTCACTTGTCAAGCGTGGCGTTCGGGTGCGGATCCTGACCAACTCGCTGGCCTCAAATGATGTTACCCTGGTGCATGCCGGCTATGCCAGGTATCGCCGGGATCTGCTGCGGGCCGGTGTCGAGCTCTATGAAATAGATAAAAAGTTGACGCGTAAAGAGCGCAAAGAGAAAAAGGCCGGCCTTCATGCCAAATCCTTTATCCTTGATCGAAAAGTGATGTTTATCAGTTCTTTCAATCTCGATCCTCGCTCAGTTATGGAAAATACCGAGATCGGTATCCTGTTTTATTCACCGCCGCTTGCGGAGAAGCTGGCTGCTTTTTTTGATGTGCAGAGTACAACAGATGCCTTTACCCTGAAATTGACCACGGAAGAGGATGGCATAGAGTTGATCCGCTGGGTGATCAACAAAGACAGCAAAGAAGAAATCTTTACCGAAGATCCGTACACCTCGGTCTGGCGTCGTATGCTTCTCTACGCGGCAGGCTGGCTGCCCATTGAGTCCCAGTTGTCAAAGAGGTGCCGCACAATTTAAAAAGGCTCCTGACCGTTGGCGGTCAAGAGCCTTTTTAAAGGATACTCTTACGTTGTATACGCGATCTGCTACTCTTTGTTGCGGCGTCTTTCAAGAGTGGCAAGAGCTGTAAGGCAGGTGCCAAAGAGTAACATTGTTATTGGCTCCGGAGACGATTTTTTGTCTGAAGACGACCCCTGAACGGATGTTGACAGATGGGTTCTGATAGTGTCAGCCGGATTTAAAGCAGCTTCTTGTTCTATATCCGACCAACTTATATCTTGTGGAGTGGCATACATGCTGTCGGTAAGGTATTCATCAATGCGTGATGCACTGAGTGTACTGGCCAAAAGAATTACAATCCAGAAACTGCATGCTGTGATCATATATTTTTTCATGGCGTCCCCTCTCCGTTTTCAATTCGGTAGAGATGTTTATTCATGATCCTAATAAATATCTTGGTATCTTTGTAAATGTATAATGCAATCATCATGCCATTTACTCCTGCTGTATTGGGTGAGTATATCGTCTTGATATTACGTTCAAAAAAATATGTCAGGTTTGAGTAGCGACTAAAGGCAGGAAGTTTTTCCGGAATTAAGGAAAAGGACGTTTGGAAGAGGAGAATTCCGTACAGTTGTATTCAACCGCTTATGATTACAGTATATTTTATATTTTTGCTCATGTTGCTGATAAAAAACGTTTATTCCGAAAAAACGGAATAAACGAATAGTTGTACAGGTTATATTTGAGCAGAATATCAGCGAGTTAATGATTTGAAAGCCTCTGTGCCACGATGTAGATCAACGCGAACTTTGAGAACTTCCGAAAATATGATTTTTTGGCGTAAAGAATCTCACTGATTATACTCAGTATACGCTGCTGGAAGGTTTGTACCGTATCCTTTTGCAGAACAGTTTCTCAGCCAAGGTCATACACCTGATGCAGTTCCGGCATTTCTACCCTGGTGTTTGACAGGAGACCGGCAAAGGTTTCCATACTACTCTCTTCGCCGTGCACCAGGAAGGTTTGTTCCGGATTACCGGTTTGACCGTGCCAGTGCAGTAGATCCTTCTGATCGGCATGGGCGGAAAATCCACCGATAGTATAAATTTCTGCGCGAACATCAATCTCTTTGCCGTAAATACGAACCGGATCCTGACCGTCGATTATGCGACGGGCCAGGGTGCCGTTGGCGGCATAACCGACAAAGACGACCGAGGCTTCCTTGCGCCAGATGTTATGTTGGAGATGGTGACGAATACGACCTCCGGTGGCCATGCCGGATCCTGCGATTATAACCGCCCCTTTAACCTGTTTCAGGGCGATGGACTGGGCCGTTTCCCGGCTGTAATGTAGGCCGGGAAGGTCAAAGGGGTCTTCGCCGGTTTGAAATATCTTCCAGGTTTCCTCGTCAAAACACTCAGGATGTCGCTGGAAGATCTCTGTGGCGGAAATGGCCATGGGAGAATCAAGAAACACCTGGATATTTTCTTTAACCTGTCCCTGTGCTATGCCCTCGCGCAGGTAGTAGAGTATCTCTTGCGTACGTTCCAGGGCAAAACTGGGGATAAGCACATTGCCGCCCCGTTTGTGGGTAACCTCGATGGCCTCGTACAACTCATGGATAGATGGTTCAAGTTGTTTATGCAGCCGATTGCCGTAGGTAGTTTCCATAACCACGATATCTGCTTTGGGCGGAACTGCGGGATCACGGAGAATTGCCCGGCCCGAGTAGCCCAGATCCCCTGAGTAGAGAATTTTTTTATGACAGCCGTTTTCACCGAGTTCAAGCAGGATAGAGGCTGCGCCCAGGATATGACCGGCATCATAAAATGTGGCTTTCATATCCGGGCCAATCTCATGGGAGTGGTTAAACGCAGTGATATCAACAAAAAAGTCCAGGCAGGTCAGAGCGTCTAAGGTTGTATACAGGGGCTTTGCATCTTCTTTCTTGCCCCTTTTACGGAGTTTTTTGTTTTTAAAATTTGCCTCTTCTTCCTGTATTCTGGCTGAGTCCAGCATAACCAGCCGCGCAAGCTCGCGGGTGGCTGCTGTGGTGACAATTTTACCGGTAAACCCTTTTTTTACCAGCAGCGGAATTCGGCCACAATGATCTAAGTGACCATGGGTCAGGAGGAGTATATCAACCTCTTTGGGGTCAAAACCAAAATCCTGACGGTTTTCTTCATCCATCTCTCGACCGCCCTGATACATGCCGCAGTCTATAATGATGCATTTGTCCCTGCAGCGTACGAGGTGACAGGATCCGGTTACATTACGATCAGCGCCGTGGAATTCAAGTTTCATGGATTTCTCTCAGGTAAAAGGTTTTAACTACGTTGGCAGGTTGAGCTGTTGACCGCCGCATTGTATATCTTCATGACGTATTATCTGGTTGCGGCCATTTTGTTTGGCTCGATACAGGGAAGTATCTGCATATTTGAAGATGTCCCAGATGTCCATTTCATAGGGCTGGGTAAAGGTTGCTATCCCTATACTCAGGGTCATCCGGATGGAGTTGCCCGGGATATGAAATTTATAGCTTTCCACGGTTTGGCGAATGCGTTCGGCCATTTCGCAGGAGGTTGGAGTATCACAGTCTACAAGTAAAATGAGGAATTCTTCCCCGCCGAAACGGATAACCAGGTCAGTTTCCCGGACGCTGTTGAGTAGAATTTTAGCCAGCTGACTGAGTACCATGTCGCCTGCGTCGTGGCCGTATGTATCGTTTATGTTTTTAAAATGATCAAGATCGCACATCATAAAGCAGATATTTCCCTTCCGACGTTTGACACCGGCAACGAGCCGATCAAGGGAGCTTTCAAGGTAGTGTCGGTTAAAAAGTCCAGTCAGCTGGTCTTCAGTGGCCATGGTCTGCAGGCGTAAGGTTAGGCGCTTGGCATGCAGTACAGGCAGAGCCTCGGCAATGTAATGTCTGGCTGCAAGTAGTGACTCGGTATACTGTGTGCCGTTGTTTTTGAGAGTGGCCGGAGGAAAAAGGAACTGGACAAGCCCTATGACCTGGTCGCTGATCTGCATGGGGATGCAGACATGGCGGGCCGCATCGGGGCAGGGGAAAATATTACAGGTATGCGCGTCGTTAAGCGAAGAAATGACAGTACCGTTGCGGCGGGCTCTGCACTCATCGGTCAGGGAGATTTCCGGCAGGTCGAGGCCGTCAATTTCGAGCTGTTTGTGTACCGGCCGCATCGTTTCTCCATCCAGGGTCAATTCAAAGATGACAAAGGAGCGAAGTTGCAGTCGTTCACTGAAGATACGGCCCAGCCTGTGAAAGACCTCCTCTGAGGTTTCATCAGCTTCAATATCCTGACGGAAAACAGCCAGCTCGCGCAGGCGGGTCAATAACTGGGTGACGGCAGCGGCCACCTGGCCGATTTCGTCATCACGATGATCAGTCAGTGAACCCAGCAATGTGGAAAAATCTTCCTCAAATTCTGTTTCTTTGCGCAGGCCGGAGAGCATCCTGGTCATACGCTGCAGCATGGTGGTAAAGTCTATCAGGGGCTTGACCATTGTCTGGTTGAGCACAAGAGCTGTTACTCCGCCTAGAAATGCAAGGACGATCATGATCACTGTCATGGTGATCAGGTTGTTCTTGAGAAACGTCAGGCCGGACTGGGTCAGCAAGGCAAGAAAATTTGCCTGTGTGAGTGAGTCATCAGTAACTGCATCACGCAGAGAGGCCAAGTTAATGTTTATCTCATTATGCGTTTCCAGGGTAACCCGGCGGATGGCAATAATTGTTGACACAGATTCATCAAGTTCATAAAAGGCAGACTGATGTTTTTTTATCCGCAAACTGTTGCCTGACGGCAGTTTTTTGCTGATCTTGGTGATGGTATCCTCGAGATGTGAAAAAAGCTGCTCATATTCCTGGGCGGCCAGATCCAGATTGTCCGGATTATCCGTCAAGATGACACTGATATACAGGTTATGATGTTTTAGGCAGGCCTGGGAGCTCAGTCGTCGTATTTCTCTGTGAAATTTTACAGGAACATGCTGCAACAGGTCATCTGTTGACTGCATTATTTCACGTTCCGTCAGATAGATAGCTTCGTTGTTCTGGCGGAAACTGTTCATCCTGATTTCCAGGATATCCAGTTTTTTCAGGAAATCATTGAGCTGCGGTTTAAGGGCTTTCGGGAGTTCGGCGTGGAGCTTTTCGGCAAGGATATGAATTTTGTGAAGAATGGAAGGCGAGGCTGACTGGGTATACTTGCGAAGGTTAGTCTGGATATCAGTGAGCAGGCGGGCATTGTTAAAGTTGCTCTCAAGATCTTTGCGCAGGCTCAGGGCAGACTGCTGCAGTCCCTGGTCTTTTTTGTTAAATTGCTGCAGGCGCCAGCCGCCGAAAAATAGAAGTAGTACCACTGTCAAACCCGAGAGAATCAGCAGGGTTCTGAGCTGTTTCTTCAGGGTCCATGAAGTGGATGAAATTTTCATGCGTGTGGAAAGTTCTCGGTAACCATAGAGGAATAAGTTTGCTTACCCTGGGCTTGCCGTTAGAAGCGAACATCCATGAATAGATAAATATCTTCAAGTACTGCATCTGTTGAGCTAGGCTCGGCAATATAGGTGCCGCTGCCGCTATGCTCGTATTCCGCCCGTATATAGCCGGCCCGGAAAAAGAGGTGTTTGTTTACAGGCTGGATATAATAGATGTCGTATACCGAGCCCCGGGTCGCAAGTTTATTAAAAGGATCTGGGCAACCAACGGTCATGGAGTACCAGTACTTTGAGCCGTAGTTATATTCAAAACCCAGTTTCGGGTGATGGAGCGGCTCAAAGGGAATGGTATAGCGCAGTCCTGTGTAAAAGGCGTACCCTGAATGCTCCTCAGTGTTACCGTAGGAGAGCATGCCCAGCAGGGTTGGGTCGTTGGGTGAGCTGTGGTTGCCCGCATAGGAGAAGAACGCATCTAGGCCGCTGTCGGCAATATCCTTGGCCTGCAGATGTATGCCCCAGAGATCCATATCACCCAGGTTTTCATTGGTAAAGGAATAGGTAGCGTCCAGTGGACCGAAAAAGACTGTGGGCAGCCCGATCATCCGGGCGTAACTGAACACGACAAGACTGTCGTCAAGCCCGGGGATCTCCGACTCCAGAAACGCGGCATAGATATCTGAGTCACCCGCCTCATCATCATCAAAAAAGGGAAAGGGGGTAAGGGTTGAGTCGTTATCACTATGGTATGCCTTGCCGTACGCAAAGCGGAGTCCGTTATTTTTGAGTCCGGTATAGCGTTCCAGTCCTATGGTGGCCACAATTCCGTCGGCAATTCCATTAAAGAGGAGGGCCGGATAGGTTGACTGGCGGACGGTATTTTCTCGAAATTCAAAGGGAGGGCCCTCGCTTGAAGGCTGCCTGCCCACTGTCAGGGCAAGGGGGAAGGGGAGGCCTT
>CAZQKF010000026.1:0-11234 GCA_964593645.1 uncultured Desulfobulbus sp. | reverse complement strand
GGCCAACTGCCAGTCACCAAATCGTTCATACAGAGCACCTAGATAGGCAACTGCTGCCTTGGTGGCCTTTTCAGGCTCACGGCGTTCGTCGACCCAGGAGTCGATGCGCAAGCCATAGTTGCGACCGGTTCCGCGAATAAACTGCCACAGTCCTGCTGCATGGGCATGGGAATAGGCTGACGGGTTATAGCCTGATTCGATCATGGCAAGATAGGCCAGATCCTGGGGCAACCCGGCAACCCGCAGTTCATGGCGGATTGCTGGTAAATATTTTGTGGAACGTTCCAGCCAGCGTTTAAAATATTTTTTCTGCCGGTTCTGAAACAGATTCAGATAAAATTCAACCTGTGGATTAATAACTACGGGAAAATCGTACACAACGGTAGAGGATGCGGACTGGCCGGTATGGATACCCGATTTCCAATCACCCACTTTTGCCAGGCCTGCAAGTTCTTCTTCAAGATCCTGCTCCGATTCTACAGGTACAATTGCGGTCTCCTCGGGCTGATCATAGTCGCAGTTTGCTGCAATTTCAGTATCACGGGAAGAGGAATTTATGGAGCTTGTCAGCGGGGAACAGGCGGAGAGTACTAACAGTAGAAAAAAAAGCAGGCAGTAAGCAGAATACGTCAGATTTTTTTTCATACTTTATTTTGGCGGAAAGCCGATCCGTAACTCTTTAATTTTATTTGTTAATTTTAAGGTGCTATAGTATCTTATATCTGTAACTTGTTATTATTACAACTTATCTACCATTAATGCAGTATATTTATCAAGGAAAAACATATTGTTGACAATTGTTCTTACTGTGATTTAGAACTACTCTGCAATTATTCAGTTCTATCTGAATTCAATCCTGCCATTGTGACTATTGACCATGTTTCGATTTATTAAATATCTTTTTTTCTTTGTCCTGTTCCTTCTTGTGCTGGCAACTGCCAGCGGGGTAGGTATTGTCTATTATCTGGTGGTTAAGGCACCTTGCCCGGAGATGGATGAGGCCTATATTGAATCTATTCTGGGCCGGGAGAGCCCTGTCTATTATCGGGATGGCGAGGAAAAAATTGGTGTTCTTTTTCAGGATTTTCACCGGCAGTATCTCTATTATGATCAGATCCCCAAAAATTTTGTCAATGCCATTGTTGCAGCTGAGGACAAGTCGTTCTTTACCCATTACGGAGTAGATATTCCCGGTATTATTCGGGCAATGATTTCAAATTATAAAGCTGGTCGTGTAGTGGCCGGTGGCAGTACTATCACCCAGCAGACAGCAAAAAATCTGTTTAAACGGGAATCACGCAGCTATAAGGCAAAGTTAAAGGAACTGCTCTATGCCCTGCGTCTTGAAAACCGGTATTCCAAAGAGAAGATCCTAGAGTTTTACAGCAATCAGTTCTATGTCAGCGGCAATGGACATGGGTTGGGGGTTGCGGCGAGGTATTATTTTGATAAGGATGCAGCGGATTTAACGGTTCTTGAGGCCGCCTTTATTGCCGGATCGGTCAAACGACCCAACTATTATAATCCCTTTACCAAGAAAAACAGGAATGATACCCGCAAGGCTCTGCTTCGGGCAGATGAACGGGCAGCCTATGTCCTGGGAAATATGCTCAAACAGGGCATGATCACTAGAGAGGAATACGCCAGCGCGCTTGAACGTGATATTGTTTTCAATAAGGGGAAAACGAGTTTTTCTCTGAATACGATCATGGATCTGGTCAAGGAAGGGCTGTCGACCAGGGTTATTACCGAGGCCCTTGAAGAACACGGAATTTCCAATATTTCCACATCCGGCGCCCGAATTATCGCCTCCATTGACAAAGATCTGCAAAAGGATACCCTGTATAACCTTCGTCGAGAACTATCCAGACTCGATGTCCGGCTGCGCGGCTATGATAGAGATGCCGTGCAGGAAGAATATGCAAAAATAAAACCCAGGGACGACAGTACAATTGCGGAAAAGGCGTTTCTGCTTGGCACTATTTCAGAAATTAATGTCAAAGATTCGAAAAAACCGGTCATTTCGGTCAAGTTTGGCCCAAAACAGCCTGAAGGTTTTATCGACCGGCAGGGCCTTGACCGCCTCCTTGCCGCCCTGGTCAAATTTCGCAAAGGACTCTGGGGAAAGCCCGGTAAAAAAGATCTTCCAAACCTGCTGGCTCGGCTTCAGGTCGGGGACAGGGTGTATGTCAGCGTCCGGGAAGTGGATCTCTTTGACGGTGCCCCGACGCTGAATCTGGAACGGTATCCCAAACTGCAGGGAGCAGCTATGGTTATGCAGCAGGGCATGATTCGGGCCATGGTCGGCGGTGTGGAAAACCGATTCTATAATCGAGCTGTCTCTGCAAAACGACTGATGGGCTCAACCTTTAAGCCCTTTGTTTTTTCAGCGGCCATGCAACTTGGCTGGAGCGCGGTTGACCTGCTTGATAACCGGCGCAATGTCTTCGCCTTTATGGGGCGTCCGTATTTTCCCCGGCCTGATCACCATAGTCCATTTGATTTTGTTTCCATGAGCTGGGCAGGGGTCAAGTCGGAAAACGTGGCTGCGGTCTGGTTGCTTTACCATCTGACGGATCAGCTTACTCCGCCTCGACTGCAGGAGGTTGCGGCCTATCTGGATATGGCTCCGCGTACCAAGGGAGACAGTGTTGAAAGTTATCAGAGCTATAAAGAACGTATACGGGATAGATACGGGATTCGTGTGACCCACAGTACTCTTGATCGTGCGGCCTATGACCGGGCAATCAGGAATCTGGAAGCTGATTTTCTCTTTGATGATCGGGCTGAAGATTATCAGCAGCTGAAAAATTTGCCGTATGGGCTGGGTTTCGATAACTTCAGGGCAGCCCAGGTGATTGCCTTAAAAGATCGTAAGCTGAAGAAGAAGCAGCGTGCAGAGCTAAATCTGCGTATCTCTATTCTGCGGCGAAATTATCTTGCCGTGCAGAGTGTCCAGCAATCCCTGCTGCAGTATCGCAGCTCTTTGAGCGGGAACATGCAGTTCACCCAGGATCCACTTGCATATTTTGATGCCCAGTCAGCAGGCGGTCCGCTTGGAACCTTTGCTCTGAATTCAAGCGGCCGGTTATTTTATACAACAGCCACCAAGGTGCCCGACAGCTGGCAGGTAGTCAGTGAACAGGAGATACGCAGTCGCCTGCAGGCACTGATACCCGGGGAAGTTGACCGATTCTGGGGAAATATCCTGCTGAATGGGTATATCAGTTCCTACGCGATTAGTCAGGTGCAGCGGCAGATACAGGTTGAGCGGGCAGCCTTTGCTTCGCATAAGCCCTATACGCTTGAGGTTCTTTCCAATGTTCGGGATTACCGGGTCATGCTCGGCCTGCAGTATCTGATCAAACTCGGTCGTGAGGTCGGTTTGACCAGTACCCTTGAACCTGTGCTCTCATTTCCGTTGGGATCCAATGTAGTGTCCCTTGCCGAAACCGTGCGAATGTATGAAACTATGGTGACTGGTAAGCGCTATGATGTTCTGCTGCCTGACGGCTTTGAGGAGATAGATCTTGAAGAAGATGACCAGGACGGGTTGTCGATTATTGAACGTATTGAGGGCCCGGGCGGCAAGATTATCTACTCGCGGGAAGCTGCTGCTCACCCGGTGTATGATCAGCGAACCAGCTCTGCTCTGAGCAATATTCTCCAAAATACGGTACTTCACGGTACCGGTCGCTATGCCCGGGATCATGTCAGGCTGCACAGCGCAAGCACTGCCCGCCAGGAAGAACTGGATAAACTTGATCTGCCCCTGCCGCTCCTGGGCAAGACCGGTACGGCAAATGATTACCGTAATGCCTCATTCATGGGGTATGTGCCGGCAGGTATTGCTCCGGAAGGAGCGGCCCTGACTTTTACCCCGGGCTATACGGTTGGTGTGTATGTGGGCTTTGACAGTAATGTTTCCATGCGTAAAGGATCGACCCGCATCACCGGTGCCCAGGGAGCCCTGCATACCTGGAGTGCCATTGCTGCAACGCTCTACGATATGGAGGGAATTGGTGACAAGCTTGATCCTGTTGATTTGGTCTTTAACGGTATAGGTCTCAAGTATCCGGAAACCAGTCAACTGTTTGTACCGGTTGACCCCAAGGCCGGAGGAATAGTTTCCGAAGGAAGGGGAGCCCGGAAGGCACTTATCCCGCCGTCGGCACCTGCGGTGTTGAGTTATGGTCAGGTAAGTGGTACCGGTCATTTTGAACCGGAACGTAGTTTTCGTCCCTTCTGGAAAAATCATTAGGATGGAACTGCAGCTATATTTTTCGTTTTCCAGGAAGAAAGCAATTGTGCAGGCAGTGTTTTTTTGATACATTTTCTTTTTACTGTTAAAATAGTCTTAAATGTAAAGTTCCTGAAAAATCTTTTGCCGGCTCTGTTGGCCGCGCTAGCTTAACTATAATAATGTCTCAAATGACCCATTGGCAGTATGCCGTTTTCACCTTGTCAACCCTGGCGGCCGTGACTCTGTTCACCGGTTGTACAGGCGGCAGCAAGACAGTCGATCCTTACCGCAGCGGAACCACTGTTGCCGGATCTTCGCAGCAGGCAGGGGCAGCTGATGCCCAGGCTGTGTACACCCGCGACACCGTGCTTCCTGCTGTTGACAAGATCAACGAACGGATTGCTTCCTATGAGTCAAGGCAGCAGGCTTGGCAGGGGATAAGCAGTAGGTTATTTTTTCTTCATCTCACGCCGGAGCAGGAAGACCAGGTTTTTGGCTGTCAACAGCAGGTTACGAATATGCATGCTGAGTATACACTGATGCATACCCGGTTGCTCGGGAGCCAATCCATGCAGGCGTCACGTCAGTTGCTCAGTCAGACACTGCCGGAAGTACAGAGAAAAGATATCAGCTATATTGAAGGGGCCTGCCCACGTCTGCTGGCGTCGCTGAACTCTTTAACCGGAGCTGAAGCCGGTGAAGTGCAGTCCTTTGAGTCTGCCTTTAATGCCGCACTGGCTGCTGGAAATTATATAGAAGTTACACAAGCCTACGAATCTTTGTCGCTTGCTCCGGGCCAACAGCCCGAGTTTGACCTGACCTATGGCTACGGTCTTGCCCTGCTGAAGAGCGGGCGAGAGCAGGAGGCTCGTCGTATTTTTACGGAGTTGTTTTTCCGCACCGGAGAGTTGGATCTGACCAGACAGGCAAAGCTTGTGCAGCAGTTGGCTGATTTGAATTTAGGTCTGGGAGATTATACAACTGCCCGGAGCCGTTATGAAGAACTTATCCGCCTCAATAGTATGGCCGGGGTTCAGGATAACTGGCCCGGCCAGCAGTTAGCTGTCATTGGTTCGGCAAATATCAAGCCTGAGGAAGTCCGTCAGTATGCGTCTTTGCTGCTGGGCTATCTGGCTTATAATCCGTCCCGTGACGGATTTATTCTTGTTCAGCAGGCCGAGGACTTTCAGCTGAAATATCCTGATTTTATGGTAAAGTCCAGTATTCAGGAGCTTGCGCGTAAGGCCGCAGGTCAGGCTGAACAGTGGTTTGCCGGGTTGCTGTCGGAAGCTGACCGGCTCAATGCAGAACAGAAAACCCAGGAAGCATTGTCGCTATTGGAACAGGTACCCGCTGATATTCTTCCGCTTGATAAGCAGGCTATTGTAAAATTGAAAAAGGGAAGCTTGGTCGGGGCAGGTGCAGTTCCCTTTGCTGCGGGATCGTCGGAAATTGTTATTCCGAAAGAGGGGACGGATGTACCTGACACGGGTGAATTGGTCGCATCTGGCGAGACCGTTGTGCCCGGTGATGAAAATTTTGTGCCGCTTACGGCATTGCAGGAAACCTGGGATCAGGCCATGGCTGCCATGCAGGCAAAGAACTATGATGAAAGTATTACTCTTTTTACCGGGTTGCTCAATACTTCATTTGGGGCAAAGGCCGGTATTCAGATTGAAGAGGCCTCCCGGCTTGCCGCCGGAGATCTGCGTAAAGAGGCTGCGGAACTTTTTGTCCGTTCCAACCGGGCAACGGATCCTGCAGCCAGAAAACAACTTCTGCTCTCTTCTCGTGTCCTGCTCGAAGATATTTTGCGTAAGTACCCCCAGTCAGGCCTTGATGACAAGATCAGGCGCAATATGGATCGGATTGACCGGGAACTTGCCGGAATCGACCAGAGCATGATGCCTGGGCCGACACAATAAAACAGTATAGGAAATCAGCATAATTTAAAATACAGGAGTAATGGCATGAACAAAAATCTGGTTATTGGTGTACTGGCTGCAATGTTGGTTCTGGGGTCTCTATGGGGACAGGTGGGTAACAAAACGAACAAGGCAGCTCGCCAGGAACTGAAAGCTGTGACTGCAGAACTTGCGCAGGTAAAGCAGGACAAGGCTAAAGGGCATGATCTGTTGCTGGCTAAGATTGTAAACATGGAAAAGGTTCTCAAAAATAGGGATCAGCAGCTGGCCAAGGCTCGCCATGAGCTTGTCGGTCTGCGCAAGAGCGGTAAGGCCCTTGAATCCCGGCTATCAGAACGCGATGCGGCTGTTGCAGCTTTGACCCAGGAAAAGAACCAGCTTACAGGACAGCTTGCCACCCTGAAAAAATCTCTGGTCGAGGCAACGGGAAGTGGACAGCAGCAGGCCGCCGCAGTTCAGCAGCAGATGGCTCAAATGAAGAAAATGATGCAGCAAAAAGACAAGCAGCTTGCAGCGGCCATGAAGGCCTTGTCTGAAAGCAGGGCTGTGAAACAGGAATTGCATTCTTCTGCTGCCCGTGAGGCACAGGGGATAGAAGAGCTGCAGGCAAAACTTGAGAAAGCTGAGACCAAGATTCAGGAGCTGCAGGAAAAAACAGTTGCTGCTGAAGATGCTGCCGAGGCGGCGCAGGAAAAAACAGCCGCTGCTGAAGATGCTGCCGAGGCGGCAATGAATCAGTCCAAACTTGCCCGTGAGTACGAGTCCGCACGGGCGCAGATTATTGGTCTGGAGAAGATTGTTGAAGAAAAAAATGCTACCATTGAAGAGACCAGTAAAGAGCTTGATCACTGGAAGGTTAATATGGATGTCCTGCTCTCCAGAATCTCCGAACAGCAGGATGGGCTGCAGGAACTCCGTGAAGAGAACCGAGAACTGGTTAAGGAACTGGCTGTAAAAAATAAAGAGCTTGCCGATGTGAATGAGCAACTTCTTCAGACGCCGGTTCCGCAGCAGCAGTAATCCAGACAGCCTTCAGGCTGCCTGATAAAGCGTCAATTTGCAGGCCCGGGAACGGCAGACAGTACGACTTGTCGCGTTTCCGGGCCTGTAGTTTTTTAAGTTTTATGGAAGTTGTTTCTGAAATATTTTTTTACCCACTTCTGGCCAAGCATTAATTTCTGTTAAAACAAAAGGCTGTGTCGTATTTCTTCCTGCTGTTTTCCCCCTGGCTCTCCTATACTTGCCGTTGACAAACTCCTTGATGTCGCTTACTTGTTGTTTCCGGATTTTGATCGATTCGTCAGCACTGATTCTGAAATATGAGCTAACGGTATATAAAAATGACTGATATTATTTCAAAAAATATTGATGCTTCCTCCTGCTGCCTGCACTGCCTTGAGGCGGGTAATGGTGATGGACAGGACGTAATATTACTACACGGCATGAAATTTCAGGCCGCAACCTGGCAGGAGCTCGGAACCCTGGAAAAACTGGCTGCTGCCGGCTATCATCCCCTGGCCCTTGATATGCCGGGTTTCGGTAAGAGCCCGGCCTGCGAAGTAGACCAGGACAAGGTGCTTACTGACTGTATAGCGCAGGGTGAGATGGATCGTCCGGTACTGATCGGCCCCTCCATGGGCGGCCGGATTGCCCTGGAATTTGCCCTTAACCATCCAGGTATTTTGGCCGGACTGATCCTGGTCGGGGCGGTGGGTGTTACTGAGAATAAAGATCGGCTGGCAGAGCTTGACCTGCCGGTACTCATCCTCTGGGGTGGTGAAGATCAGATCTCCCCTCTTGCAAATTCAGATATCCTGCTGGAAAATATCAAGGGAGCAAAACGGCTGATTATAGAAGGTGCACTGCATCCCTGCTACCTGGATCAGCCCGATGCATGGCATGAGGCTGTTCTGGAATTTCTTGCCGCAATATAAAAAGATGCCGGATACTGCGGAAAAATCGTGTGTATCCGTGGTTTTAATAAAAAAGTAAATAGAGAGCAGCATGGGAAAAACACTCATTATTGCCGAGAAGCCAAGCGTGGCCGCAGATATTGTCAAGGCCCTGCCCGGTTCATTTAAACGATCTAAGACGCATTACGAAGGTGGTGAGTATATTGTCTCCTATGCCATTGGGCATCTGGTCTCAATTGCCTATCCCGAGGATATTGATCCGGCCTTTAAGAAGTGGAGCCTGAACAACCTGCCCATCCTGCCCGAGGCCTTTCCCCTGACCGTGCTTCCCGGCACTAAGAGCCAGTACAATGCGTTGAGTAAACTGATCAGGCGTCGCGACGTGGACGTAATCGTCAACGGCTGTGATGCCGGGCGTGAAGGGGAGCTGATCTTTAAATATATCCTCAAGCAGGCCTGGACAAAATCAGTTGCCGGTAAAACCATTCGTCGCCTCTGGCTGCAGTCCATGACCTTAAATTCCATTCGCGAGGGGCTGGCGCACCTGCGAGAAAATGATGAGATGCTGCCCCTGGAAGACACGGCTCTGTGCCGGTCTGAGGCTGACTGGCTCATCGGTATCAACGCCACCCGGGCCCTGACCAGTTATAACTCTCGCCATGGCGGCTTTCGCAAGACCCCCTGCGGCCGGGTGCAAACACCGACCCTGTCTCTGCTGGTCAAACGGGAGCAGGAACGACGGGCCTTTACGCCCACAGACTATTGGGAACTGCATGCTCGCTTCAACTGTGAGAGTGTGGAGTATGAAGGAGTCTGGATTGATACTGGATTTAAAAAAGATCCTGAACAGCCCCATGGTCGGCAAAACCGAATATGGGAAGAGGATAAGGCTGCTGCCATTGTTGAAAAATGTACCGGCAAAGAGACAACAGTTGAAGAAAGCAGCAAAAAAACTACCCAGGGATCCCCGTCACTGTACGATTTGACTATGCTGCAGCGGGAGGCCAACTCGCGGTTTGGGTTTTCTGCCAAGAACACCCTTGGGCTCGCCCAGGCTCTGTATGAGCGTCATAAGCTGATTACCTATCCTCGAACCGACAGCCGCTGCCTGCCGGAAGATTACCTGCCATCAGTCAAAAAGGTGGTTGGTCGCCAGCAGCAGTGGCAGTATGGCAAGTTTGCCGGACAGGCCCTGGAAAAAGGGTATCTGAAAAAGAGTAAACGGATATTTAACAACAAAAAGATCAGCGATCATTTTGCTATCATCCCCACCTCGGGCCTGCCCGGGAACCTGAGCGAACCGGAGCTGAAGATTTACCAGATGATTGTCCAGCGTTTTCTCGCCGTATTCTTCCCGCCGGCAGTGTTTCACAAGACCCGTCGTCTGTCCGTTGTCGAAGAGGAGACGTTTCTTACTGAAGGAAAAATTCTGGTCGACCCGGGATGGAAGGCGATCTACGGCGCAAAGGCCGGGGCAGGAGATGCAACAACTCTGCAGGCTTTACCCGAGGGCCATCAGGTGCTCTGTACGGAAATTGATCAGCAGTCGCACGCAACCAAACCGCCGCTCCGTTTTTCAGAGGCAACCCTGTTGTCTGCCATGGAACATTCCGGCAAGCTGATTGATGATGAAGAGCTGGCTGAGGCCATGAAGGAACGAGGCCTGGGCACGCCCGCCACCCGGGCGGCCATTATTGAAAAACTGTTGGGTGAGAAGTATATCGTCCGTGAGCAGCGTGAGCTGATCCCCACCGGTAAGGCATTCGAGCTTCTGGCCCTGCTGGTTGCTCGGGAGATTGATGTCCTGGCCTCGCCTGAGCTGACTGGTGAGTGGGAGTATAAACTGAGTCAGATCTTGAAGGGAAGCATGACCCGGCAACAGTTTATGCGCGAGATCTATGACAAAACCGCCGAAATTGTTGAAAAGGTCAAGGTCGGTGACGGTCCGGTGCGCACGGAAGCACCTTTTTCTCCGGTGGACGGTCGGAAATTCTTTGAAACTGCTACTGCCTATGAATCAGAGGATGAAAAGCTGATGATTCGTAAGGTTCTGGGCGGTCGGATCATGGAAAACGAGGAGATTGTCCGCTTGATCCGGGGCGAGCCCCTGGGGCCCTACAGTGATTTTCGCTCCAAAAAAGGAAAACCGTTTACGGCCACTGTCCGCATTTTGGACGATAAGGTAAAGTTTGAGTTTGCCGATTCCCTGGAGAGTCTGGATCTGGACGAAATCAAAAAGCAGGAACCGCTTGGGCTGTCTCCTGTTGATCAGACCAAGGTCTATGAAGCTCCCATGGCCTTTATGTCCGAATCAGCCCTGGAAGGGGATAAGAAAAAGGGATTGCGCATCGGCAAGATAATTCTCGGCCGCCATATTGACCGCGATTATGTGGAGCAGCTGCTTACAGACGGCAAAACCGAGTTGATAAACGGTTTTATCTCCAAGAAAAAGCGACCCTTTGATGCCTATCTGCTTTTGGATACAAAGGGGAAAATAACTTTTGAATTTCCGCCGCGTAAGAAAAGAGCGAGAAAAAAGAAGGCATAAGAAAAATTATTTGATTTAGGGTACAATGGTCATGGAGAAGAAACCTTGAACTTTGAACTCTGAACACGGAACCGAGAATATATGCGACAACTGAAAAAAGAACATCGGGATAGAACAGGTCTGGAACTGGCCGGGATCTGTGCCCAGGTGGCCGATGACAGCAAAGCTGAAGACCTGGTCGTGCTGGATGTCCGCGGCCTGTCCTCGTTTACTGATTATTTTGTCATCATGAGCGGGCGTTCCAGTCGGCATGTCCAGGGCCTGGCCGAGGCGATTGAGGCAGAGTTACGTTCCAAGCGGGTGAGCAGCAAACACTCTGAAGGACTGCAGGAAGGCCTTTGGGTGCTGCTTGATTTTGGCGATATTGTCACCCATATTTTTTACAAGGAAAAACGGGACTTTTATGATCTGGAGGGGTTGTGGCATGACGCACCCCGCCTAGATCTAAAGACCTTGGGGATTGCCGGGTCGGAGGTGGAGTAATGCCTGTTGCACGTCCGGTCATGTTGGCCATTCTCGACGGCTGGGGTGTTGCCCCGGCCTCTGAAACCAATGCGGTGTCTGTTGCCCATACGCCGAACATGGATGCCTGGACAGAGAAGTAT
>CAZQKF010000025.1:0-11331 GCA_964593645.1 uncultured Desulfobulbus sp. | reverse complement strand
GATCAGGAAGGTACCGCGCAGGGCAACGCCCATATCCAGCAGTACACCGTACTGGCGGGAAATTTTCTTATCCAGGTCGGCAACCAGCGGGTACTGGATATTACCGATACCACCGTCGTTAACCGGAGTATTCTTCCACGCCCAGTGGGTAAACTGGGAGTCAATGGAAACGCCGATTACTTCGCAGTTTTTCTCCTGAAACTTGGCCAGAGCCTTGTCAAAGGCAATGATCTCAGAGGGGCAGACAAAGGTGAAATCCAGGGGATAGAAGAAGAGGATCACATACTTGCCCCGGAAGTCGGACAGCTTGAAATCTTCTTTAAAGGAGTTGTCGCCCATGACAGCGGTTGCAGTGAAATCAGGGGCCTGCTTGGTGACTAAAGTGCTCATTGGATATATCTCCGTTTGTATTTTTTTGTTTTCTATGGATTGTTTCCTGGTTTACCAGTGATGCTGAAAGCACCAGGTTCTGCATATATCAGAACCGCTTGCCGGGCTGTTACCAGTTTTCAGCAAGCAGTTCAAAATAACTCTGGGGATGGGCACAGGCCGGACATTTCTTCGGCGGCTCAGTACCCTCGTGAATGTACCCGCATTTGGCGCAGTACCAGATAACAGTGTCTTCACGCTTAAAGACTTTGCCGTCTTTTAAATTGGCGATAAAGTCACGGTACTGTTTAGCGTGCTGCTTTTCCGCCCTGGCAATGGCGGTAAAGATTGCGGCAATAACCGGAAAGCCCTCTTCCCCGGCTGTAGCAGCAAACTCGGGATACATTTCCATGTACTCGTGTTCTTCACCGGCAGCTGCTGCCTCAAGATTTTCCATGGTTGTGCCGATGGTACCGGCCGGAAAAGACGCTGTAACCTCAACCTCACCGCCTTCAAGCAGCTTGAACAGGGTCTTGGCATGGGCCCGCTCCTGCTCGGCAGTGCGTTCAAAGATAGCCGCAATCTGCACGTAACCTTCTTTCTTGGCAGCCTTGGCCGCAAAAGAATAGCGGTTGCGTGCCTGAGACTCACCGGCAAAGGCGGTCATGATATTTGTTTCTGTCTTTGTACCCTGTAATTTCGCCACTGGTCTGTCCTCCGCTTAAAGCGCGCTTTTGCCGTCTTTGGTGATTGTATATTTGCACCGGGCCGGACTCTCAACATAGCCTTTCTTTTTCAGGGCCGTGATCTGACAGCTGATCTGCTTGGGCTCAAGTGAGGTTGCAGCGGCAATATCTTTGCTGCCGCAGGCCTCCTTGCACTTGGCAAGGGCCTCAAGAACCTCGCGTTGACGGTCGCTCAGCTCTCCGCTTTTACATGATTTGGTTTTACAAGCCATTTTCTTTGCTCCTTTTTTTCCTTTCTTTTTTGCTGGTCGTGCATTCTTCTTCTGACACTTGGGACAGACACCAAAAAACTCCACCCGGCAGCCCGCTATCTTGTAGCCCCGGTCATGCTCCGGCGGCAGCGACAGTTTCTCGTCACGCTCAAGCTCGATATTATCCACCCGGAAACACTGGACACAGAAAATATGATCGTGCTGCTCAAGATCCCAGTCAAACCGTTTCTGACGGCCGCTGATCTCAAGCTTCTTGATCATGCCCACTTCAGACAAAATCTCAAGATTGCGATAGACCGTGGCCAGGCTGATCCGCGGCAGCCGTTTCTTTACCCGCTCATACAGGGTATCTGCCGTAGGATGACTCTTGGCTTTGCCCAGCTCGTCAAGGATTACTTCACGCTGATGGGTCATTCTCAAAGTGTTTTTCATTGTGATTACCTGCTGTCAATTATTATTTTTTCTAAGAGTAGTTAATAACCATTCCCGTGTCAAGAGAAAAGTGATATACTTTATCACAGAGGAAACATTCTGCAACTAATACTACACAACACATAAAACGTAGCTTGCCTGATTACGGCGAACAGCAAGGAGTGGATATATGAGCATTTTCGAACAACTGCAGCTCAGCGGTTCAACCGTACCGACAATTGAGTGGGATATGACGCCCGACCTGGCTTTCTGCACCTTTTCCGCCAAAGGGCTGCGTGAAGATCTCACAAATACTGATGAACGGGTCTGCTATTTTTTTATTGATAACTGGGGTGACGAACCCAAACTCTATCTCATGGAACGCGGCGTCCGGCATGTCCACATTCTTGCAGAAATCAAGGCTCCCATTGACATGCTGCAACGCTGCATTCTCCAGCAGGGAGGACGCTTGAGCTCAAGAGATAATTTTTGTGTAGACCTGGCGCTCCGGCAATGGCTGCAGAGCGAAGTTGTTGAACCTGAACAATCCGACTACCTGATTCCTGCACTTGAAGAAACCAAGGCGACTGAGGACATGGGAGAGACATTGCCCGCCCCCGGAGCAACAGGGTTCAACGGGCCGGGAATTGTCCTGCCCGCAACAAATAACGCCGTAACCGACGACCAGATCGCGCCTTTGCTGGAGCAGTGGAATTTTTATGACAGCACACGCAACCCACAGGGAAAATGGATCAATTTTCTGGCTGATCCCGGTGATCAGCTGATCGTGGTTGATGAACAGACGTCACTGGTCTGGCAGCGCAGCGGTCTGGATCTCTGTTCCATCCGCAGCATGAAGCAGAAGATTGAGCAGCTCAACCAGGAGGGATTTGCCGGCAGCCATGACTGGCGACTGCCGAGCATTGAAGAGGCCCTGTCACTCATGCAGCCGACAGCCAATGCCAAGGGTGTTCATCTTCCTGACTGTTTTTCCAAAGAACAGCCCTTTATCTTTACGAGCACCCGGCGCAAACCCACCGGCTACTGGTTTATCGATTACGCACAGGGCAAGATTTACTGGTCCTCAGGCACAGTGCCCGGCGGCTTTGCCAGGTTATGCCGCAGCCAAAACTGGAGCAGAATTGGTAGTACGGGGTGACACCATCACACCGCAGGTACCACCCCGTGGGCAGCCTCTCCAGCGACCGGATGGGCAGGTATGATTTTTTTAACTATTCTCTGGCTGGAAACGTTTTTTTGTTTGGCAAAATCAGTTTCCTGGCATAGATTTACATTGTACCTGCATTTTGTATCCGTCGCTTACGCTGGTTCAAACTTTCCAATGAACAACCGACTGCCACCCGCTGACATTTTTTTGTTTTAGGGTCATTTATACTTTACCAGGGAGACTGAGAGGGAATGAATATAGATTTATGCCGTCCTGAGGACAATAATCTTCGGGTGGCTGTTGCCTGCCTTGAAATGGAAATATCCGATTCCATCCTGGAAGATCTGCTGACAGCCCTGGCTGATCGGCAACAGGATGTAACCAACACCTTTTCGGTGACCTTACTTCTGCAAGCCATGGATACAGTGGCCCACCATATAAACAAGCTGCGGGTCAACTCCAGCCTCAGGGCCTTCAGCCTGATCAATGAGCTGTGGGATGCCTATGCCGAGGCTACAAACGGCCAGGAAACAGAGCAGGCCCTGTCAACTGCACTGGCCATGAACCACGAGGTGCTGCACTGGCAGCAGCAATGTCTTCTTGACCAGAGCAACCGCCGCCCCACAAAGCAGGCATCCCATCAAACAGCAGCCTCTCCTGGTTTGGCAGAGCTGCTGCAGGAACAGGTTGAAGAAACAGGCAGCCTGATCCGGGTGGAGATGGCCGCCTTGAAAGAACTGGCCCGGGACACCTCGAGTTCTGCTGTAAAAAAACAGATCAATGCTGCCATTACCGAACAGACGAAAAATCTGCGAGAATACATGGGCAAGGAGATTTCTGCCCTGCGCCGGGAGATACAGTCCGGTTCTGAAGCTGTGTAACGGTAAGCCTCTCCAATCCAAATGGCGGCAAAAGAACAGCTGCTCTTTGTCTGCGCCCACTGCGGCTATGAAAGCCGGAAATGGCTGGGCCGCTGTCCCGACTGTGGAGAATGGGACAGCCTGACAGAGCAGAAAAAACAAACTATTCAGGTGGGGAGAACTCTGGCCGAAGTTCACCCCCTTGCCGGTGAAGGCGGCGAGGAGCCCATGCGGCTGGTAACCGGCATCAGTGAACTGGACCGCGTCCTGGGCGGCGGCATCGTACCGGGCTCCATGGTGCTCATCGGCGGCGATCCCGGCATCGGTAAATCCACCCTGATCCTGCAGCTGCTGGCCGCCCTGGCCGGACAGCAGCATAAAGTCCTTTATGTCACCGGCGAAGAGTCTGTGGGGCAGATCCGAATGCGGGCTGAACGTCTGGCCATCCACAGCACAAACATCTCCATTGCCACGGAAAATTCCGTACAGGCCATTATCGGCCTGGCCGACAAGCTGAAGCCTGCCTTTCTCGCTGTTGACTCCATCCAGACCATGTTCAGTGAAGAGATCGGTTCAGCCCCGGGTTCCGTAACCCAGGTGCGGGAGTCGACCTCACGCCTGGTGGCGCTGGCCAAGAATTCCGGCCTGCCCATAATCCTGATCGGCCATGTCACCAAGGACGGCGCCATTGCCGGGCCCAGGGTTCTGGAGCATATGGTGGATACGGTGCTTTACTTTGAGGGCGATCGCGGCCAGGTATTCCGGGTCCTGCGTACGGTCAAAAACAGGTTCGGCTCCACCAATGAAATCGGCGTGTTTGAGATGAAAGAAAGCGGCCTGGCCGAGGTGGATAATCCATCAGCCCTGTTCCTGGCTGAACGACCGGTGAACGTGCCGGGCTCAGTGGTCATGCCCAGCGTAGAAGGTACCCGGCCAATCCTGGTGGAAGTGCAGGCCCTGGTCAGCCCTTCCAGCCTGGGCACGGCTCGCCGGACGGCCATCGGGGCTGATCCCCAGCGGTTGGCCCTGCTCACGGCAGTTCTTGAGAAAAAAATCGGGGTCACCCTGTTTGACCACGATATCTTTTTAAATATTGCCGGCGGCATCCGCATTGATGAACCGGCCCTGGACTTAAGCGTAATCGTGGCCCTGCTCTCCAGCCTGTATGAAAAAGTGGTGGATCCCACAACAGTAGTCTGCGGCGAGGTCGGTCTTGCCGGGGAGATCCGTGGTGTCGGCCAGATGGAAATGCGGCTACGCGAAGCCGGACGGTTGGGCTTTAAAACCTTTCTCATGCCCGAGTCCAGCAACCGACAACTCAAGGCAAATCAGACTTCCGGCATGCAGATCCATACAGTGCGTACGGTCCATGATGTTGTTGAACGGCTTTTTGTCTAACCTGCATGGCTGAATCAGGTTCACCTGCCACAAGAAACAATGAAAACATTTCACTGCGGCATAGCAGGGTCAGTGCTTCGTGGTGACTTTCATATAAAATAAACTTCAACCGATACCGAAATGTCTGCTCTTCCCTCTTCAACAATGACTGCCCTGCAGACAATCCCGGATCTCCCAGTTGCACACACCACTGCCCTTAAGCCCTGGTTCACCAAAAATCTGCTTCAGCAGGGACTGCATTTGCTCCAGCAGGATGAAATCAGCTTCTTTTCCTTCCAACGCCGTTATGCGGGACTAATCACTCATGAAGATATTCAGGTAACCATCCAGATGGGCCCGGCTAAGGGAAAACTGCGCTATGTGTTTCGGGACGGGGTCTGCAGCCAGTGCATCGGTCGCCAGGGCGGAACGCGGTGCAGGCATACGGCTGCCCTGTCGCTGCTCTGTCTGCAGGAGTCCGGCGACCATCTGCTCCCGTTAGCAGAACTCTTTTCTACATCACCAAGGGCAATTATCGGCAGTTACCTGCACGATCGGGCAGCTGTTTCTCCGATCAGCCTCCAACTGCAGCCGCATGCTGATCATTGCCTTTTGCACGGCAAAGACGGAACCGACCTGGGATTAACAGTTCATCTCTCTCGTGAGGCAGCCCTGGAGCTTGCCGGCCTGTTTTCTGTTGACTGTTCACCGGACCTGGACCTGCAGCCATCTCAAGCCCACTCTGCTGCCATGGCTGAGCTTGGAGAAGAACTCTCCCGGCTGGCTGCTACTCCCAGTGAACGAATTCTAAATGAGCATGGATCAAAAAGTAAACAGCAGCACCTGGATCGTTCGATCTGGATGCACCTGGCCCGTCTGCTGTTTCTCCATCTACCGGAAAAAACACTCAAAATCAGCCGAAACAGCAAAGGCATCTACCAACTCCATGCCCAAACCGGCCGTACCAGGCCGTTCAAGCTCATCCTGCCCAGGCTGCACACCTGGGAACTGCTGGACAGACTGCCCGACCTGGACATTCCACTCGTGCCGGAGCGGGCAAAACAGTTTTACCGGGTTGCTTTTGATTCCGATTATACAGCCATTGAAATCCGCCACTGCTGCCGCCTGCCCGACGGCATCGAGTACCAACTCTCTGAACTTGCGGATAAACGATACGGCACCCGCTACCAGGTGGACGGTCATCTTTTTTCCCTGGAACCGGTTCCGCCGGAAGAACGATTAACCAGACAGAACAAAGGTCAGCTTTCCCTGTTTGCCGTCCCGGGCAGGGATACGTCTGAAGACCATACAGGTTTTACCGTCCAGGGAGAGGAAATTACCGACTTTGTCCGGCAAAACATATCCCGGCTCCGCTGTCCCCGCCACCAGGTGGCCGCTGAAATCCTTGAAATGGAGATCGTCGACCAGCCGACAGAGCTTGTCATTGACCAATACGAGGAAGAGGGAGACTGGTGCTACCTGGCAGGCTGGTACGACATGGGCAATCAAAAAATTCAGCTGACCGAGTTGCTGAGCGCAGTTGAAGCGGGCAGGGATCTGCTGCCCGGCCCCACCTGGCTACGCCTGTCCGGTTCCGCCCTGTCCTGGTTTCACCGGCTGGGTGCAGACCGCATTGACCGGGGACGGATCAAGATGCGCCGGGGAGAATTCATGGCCCTGTCCGGGCAAATCGACAGGATAAGAAACACCGGGAAGACAAAATCCGGAACCCTGCCGTCCTTTTTCCAGCAGCCTGATACCCAAGCCTCACTTTCCCTGCCGGAAATGCCGTCCCACCTGCGCAGTTACCAGCGGCACGGCACGGCCTGGCTCTACCAGCTGCACCAGTACCGGCTGGGCGGTATTTTAGCCGACGACATGGGCCTGGGCAAAACCCACCAGGCCCTGGCCCTGATCAGCCTGACTGCCCGGCCGGATGATACCTTTCTCATTGTCTGCCCGGCAGCGGTTCTGTATCACTGGCCGGACAAACAGAAGCAATTTTTCCCGGATCTCACGCTTGCCGTCCACCACGGGCCGAAGCGGGATATGGAAAAGGCCATGAAAAACCAGGTTGTTGTGACCACCTACGGTATTCTGCACCGGGACGCGGACATCTTTGCCCAACACGGCTTCAAGCTGATCCTCTTTGACGAGATGCACTTCCTGAAAAATCGAAAAACAGCGGTCTATGCCGCAGTTTCCCGGCTCCAGGCCGAAGGGATCATCGGGTTGACCGGAACACCGGTGGAAAACAATATCGGAGAGCTGGCCACCCTGCTCTCCCTCTGCCTGCCGGAGCTCTTTGCGGTCAAACAGTTTCGCGACCAGTTCAAACTGGCCGAGACAACGCAACAGCGCCGAAAACTGCAGCAGCTGGTTGCACCGTTTATCCTGCGCCGCACCCGCGGGCAGGTACTCAGGGATCTGCCTGAATGCAGCGAGGACATTCGCCTCTGCACACTCAGCGAAGATCAGGTGGCAGCCTACCGACAGGCAGTTGACCAGGTGAAAGATGCTGTAGACCAACTTACCGACGGAGAAATACTGTCCGACTTTTCCCATGTCCTCACTACCATAATCCGGCTCAAGCAGATCTGTAACCATCTCTGTCAGCTGGAACAATGCACGGACTGGAACCGGTATGCAAGCGGCAAATGGGATGAATTCACCCGCCTGATTCACCAGTGTATGGAGGCGGACCTGAAGGTCGTGGTGTTCAGCCAGTTCACCACCATGCTGGACATCATCGAGGCCTGGCTCGCTTCTGAGCAGATCGGCTATGTGCAGATCCGGGGCAGTGTTGAGGCGGGCAAACGAAACAAGCGCATCAAGACATTTAATTCCGACAAACAATGCCGGGTCTGCTGTGCCAGCCTGCTCGCGGGCGGCACCGGCATTGACCTGACCGGTGCCCAGGTCGTTATCCACTACGACCGCTGGTGGAACCCGGCCAAGGAAGAACAGGCCACAGCCCGTGTCCACCGCATGGGGCAACGCCATCCGGTGCAGGTCTATAAACTGGTCACCACCGGTACCCTGGAAGAAAAAATTCACCGGTTAATAGAGAAAAAACGGGCCCTGGCCGCAGAACTTATTGTCGAAGACGACGGCTCCGTCCTGAAAACGCTCAGCCGCGAGGAGCTGGCCGGCCTGTTTCAGTTTTCCGGATAAACAACCCCATGGAACACGATTACCTCCTTGAGCTGAAGCGTTCCCACCCGGCCCTGCGGCTGCTGGCGGCAGATACGGCACCGCTGGTGCTCGGATTTCTCTACAAGGTCTTTGTCCAGCCCAACCGGCGGGGGATCAGCCAGGATGAACTGGAGTCGCTGCTTGATGATTACCTCTTCGGCCTGCACCGGATTTACGGCGACGAGATGTATCCCCGCTCCGGGGCGCAGTACCTTGAGGCGTGGGCAGACCCGGCCCGCAGTATCCTGCGAAAATATTACCCGGATCGGGGAGATGAGCCTGAATACGACCTGACCCCGTCCACGGCCCGGGCCATTGACTGGATCCAGGGGCTGCAGGAACGGCAGTTTGTCGGCACGGAATCCAGGCTGCGCATCATTATCCGGCTGCTGCAGGAAATTGTTCGATCCACGGAACAGGATCCTGAACTTGTTATCCGGGATCTTGAGCAGCAGAAACAGGAAATCGAGAACAAGATTGCCGCAATCCGGGAACGCGGGGTCTCACCCACCGACAGCACCCGGGTCAGAGAGCAGTTTTTTCAGGCCGAAGACACGGCCCGCAGGCTGCTGGCTGATTTTCGCCAGGTGGAGTATAATTTCAGGGCCCTTGACCGGGAAACCCGGGAACTGATTGCCACCAGCGATAAACCCAAGGGGGCACTGCTCGATGAAATTTTCCACGACCGGGACGTAATCCGTGATTCAGACCAGGGACGGAGCTTCCAGGGGTTCTGGGAACTGCTCATGACCCCGGCCTATCAGGCGGAATTGCAGCAGATGCTGGACAGCATTTACCGGCTTGAGGAAATTCAGGAACTGCACCCGGATCCCTTTCTGGAAAAGATCCGATATTCCCTGCTTGAAGCCGGAGAAAAAGTCTACACAACCGCCAACCAGCTGGTGGAACAGCTGCGCCGTTTTTTAGACGACCAGGCCTGGCTGGAAAACCGGCGGATTATGGATCTTATCAAAAAAATTGAAAAACAGGCCATAGCCGTCAAGGAAGATATACCTGGCCAACGCTCTTTTGCCCGGATCAACCAGGTCAAGCCCCGCCTGGAACTGCCCATGAGCCGCAGCCTGTTTACGCCGCCCCGGGGGGTTCGTCTTGAAATGGTGGAAATGGAAGACGGCCGGGCCGATACCGATGCCGACCTGCTCTATGAACAGGTCTATGTGGATAAAAAACTGCTGCAGCAGCGGATCAGGCAAATGCTGAGGGATACAAACCAGGTGCCCCTGACAGAGGTTATCAGCAGCTATCCCCTGGAACGGGGACTGGCCGAACTGGTTGCCTACGTCAACATCGGCTGCAGCGAGGGTCTGGTTGATGAAGACCACCAGGATCTGGTCACCATAACCAGCGGTGATGAACTCACCCGAAAAGTGCGGATACCGCGGGTGCTGTTTGTGCGGTAGTACTTGCGGAGTTTACGGTTACCCAAGATGCATTGCAGGCTGCACAACCCGCTACCGTAGACTTCTGAGTTGTTCCGTCAAGCACAAAACGTTGCATTTATGTCTGTTACAAATAGCTCAACAGCGGAGACTTTGCTCGCTGCAATGCTTGAATATATTTTATTTCATTGTATGGAATTGATTGTTTCCAGCAAACATACATTATTCGGATCCACTTGAAAGCCAAGGCACGAATAGCGGCATGATGCTTCTTTCCTCTTTCCCGCATCATGTCATAGAAAGATTTTGCCCAGATGGATTGATCCAATGAACAAGCCGCAAATTCATGAAATGTCTGAAGGAGGAACTTAGGGCAGGCTACACGTCTAATCGTAACGCTTGATTTACCGCTTGCCTTTGTTATCGGAGCAACACCTGCATATTTTTGCATACTTTCAGCTGAATCGTAACGGTCTCTATCTGTGCCCCATGCAGCTATCAAACGAGGGCCGAGAGCCGGACCTGATCCTGGAAAACTGTCAAAAACTTCTTTGTCCGGATGCGAGTCGTAAAGAATTTTTAATTCCTGGTCATACTCAGTCAATGCAGTATTAAGGTCGTGGATTTGTTTTAGAAGAAATTTAACAAGTATTAGAGAGCTTTTAATCACTGCTTGATCGTATGTTAATGGCCTGGCTTTTTCCAGTAGAGCCAGACGTTTTTCAATCTTTTTTTGAGAACGGGAATTATGGGTTGTGAAAAATGTAACAACTGTTTTTTTTCGAGCTTTTTTAATATCGATCAGCGAAGGCCACTTAGCCAGGAAATCCAGGGATAGCTTATTGTGCAAAGGGCCATCAATGAGGCCCAGCGCCTGTGGAAAATACATTTTTAATGTTGACCGCAACCGGCTGGTCAACTTGGTACGTTCATTGACGACCTTACGTCTACCCTCAGCCAGGAATGCAATAGTACGGGTATGTTCATCATCAGGCTCCCAGGGATGTAGATCTTTGTGAAATGTAACAACATATTTCCATAGAAAACCGGCATCAGTTGGATCGCCTTTGGCTCCACTTGGTGTAAATGCCTCTCGAAATCGGGCAAGAGATTTTGGATTGACGGGAAACAGGGTTAAGCAATCATACCCAAGAAGAGTGTATATCAGAGCTCCTTTGGACTGTTCCAGCGCCACAGCAATTTGGCCCTGGGGATATTTTTTTCGTAATTCAACAACCCATTTGTGAATATCCTCTGGTGTGTGATCAATGACAGAATACGTTGGGTTATCATCATGTGCTGCGATACAGAGGTCATGCTTCTTGTCAGCCCAATCAATGCCAACGAATGCGGTGAATGTTTGATTTTTTTGTTTCATTTAATGTTCCAAAAGAAAAAGTAATGGTTCATTTTGAACCATGCCATTTGCTGACATGTCGAAGTCCTTATAGCTGGAATTTTGATAAATTCGGCTTCTGAGTATTCGTTTGAGTCAGCAACTTCACCCCATCCGAAGCTCTACAGAAAAACGTCGTACGTTGAGGGTGGGCACTGCCCACCATGTCACGCGACATTCCGGCCTGCTTCCGGTGG
>CAZQKF010000024.1:0-11763 GCA_964593645.1 uncultured Desulfobulbus sp. | reverse complement strand
TCGGGATTGCTGAGCAAAGTAGAAACAGCTGCCATGGTGAATGGGTACCGGGCTTCCATTGGGTCCAGGCGGGCTGCTGTTGCCGAGCGGAGGTAAATATCCTGCAGACTTTGTGCTGGAATATTACTGTTAAGATAGATGCTGCGGATCGGTGCATAGATCCGACGTGCCTTGAATTCAGCTAGGGTATACCACAGGCCGGTGGCTAAAATGATAACGGCAAGGGCTGCAGTTATGACCTGTTGCAGGCGTGGTGCGGGCAGGAGCAGGGTGGAGCTGTTGTGGTAGTGCAGCCTGGTATTGGCAGCACTTACGGCAAGGCCGCAGAAAAGGAAAAAATATAACCCATTGGCCCCGTTGTACATCTGGAAATCTATGACACTGTGCAGCAGCAGGGCAATCATCGAGGTGAGCGCGGCAATGGTCAGCAGCTGGTTATAGCGTTCGCGTCGTTTGCGCAGCATGTGCAGGGCATGGTAAATTACAGAGAACACAAACCATCCAGCTAACAGAAAACCGATCAGTCCGCCCGTGGCCATGAGTTCAATATAATCATTATGGGCATGATCAAAGATGATCGTGTCTCCGGGAACGGTACGATAGGCGGGAAAAGTAACCTCGTAGGTACCAAAACCAGAACCTGTTACCCAAAAATCACGAATCATCTTCAGGCTGTCAAGCAGCACCGGCAATCGCTCGCTTGTATTAATTCCGTGAATTCCCCAGATGTCGGCAAATTTCCCTATTATGACACCAGATCCCAGCCAACTGATGATGAGCAGCATCAGGATAACGAGAAAAAGTGCCCATCTGTTTCGCCATTGGCCGGTGAGACTGCTGAAGAAGAGGATAAAAAAAGACAGAGTGAGACAAAGGGTAATAATACCGCCCCGGGAAGCACTGAGCAGGATGGATACTCCTATCATGACAGCGCCGAAACCAAACAGCAGGTATCTGTTGGTACCAGGCATCGTGAACAGGGCCAGGATTCGTGCACGCAAGGGTTCACGATCAGTATACGTTGGCCGGTAGTAGAGAAACATGGCCAGCACGACAGGGAAGATCATGGCCATGAATCCGGCAAAGTGGTTGCTGTATACCCAGGGGCCAAAGGGAAAGTTCGTTTGGGGGGAGGTTCGAAACCAATAGATCGCATGGGGTGATGAGAGTTTTTGAATAATGGCTTCAACGGCAATGGCAACACCAAGCCAGGCAACTATCTGCACGGTTTTTTGTAAATGATGACGACGACTGAGCAGCTGGACAGTGAGGATATAGCAAAGACCATAGGTACTGAACCTGAGCAGTTCCAATAAAGTGGCCTTTGGCTGAACTGTTAAGGGAATCCATTGGCCCAGGTCACTGATATCCAGGAGTGGCTGGTAGATAGAATATATTTCAGGGGCAATAACTTGTACTATTACCGGCGGCAGAGGGATGAGCTGCATGGCCATCCAACAGAGGAGCAGGAGCAGAGGGAGCAGGCCGGTGACTTGGACAGAAGGTTTTTTTATTTTGCATTGAACTGCGCAGCATGCAAGAAGGGCGGCAGGAACAAGAGCCTCAACTACACCGATGGACCAATATTCAACAGATCCAAAGGCCAGCGGCGTAAAGATCAGGGTGATGATGAAGAGGCTGTAGGGGAGGTACACGCTATCTTCTAGGCAAAGCAGTCATCGATTGCAGCAAGGGGCGGCTGAAATCATGTCTGGTGTTTTCCGTCTTTGGAAGAGTATTCGTAGTAATGATAATACGTTGAACCGGCAAGGCTGGCACTCATACTGTTCAGCACTACTCCGAGGATCGGGGTCTGGATATCGAGTATTTTTTTAAGGCCGGTATTAAAGGCATCATACGTCGTTTTTCCTGCCCTTGCGACCAGAACCGTACCGTCAACTAGGGTGCTGATTATGAGTCCGTCAACAAGGCTGCCGATGGGGGGGGAGTCAAACACAATAAAATCATATTGTGCAGACATTTCCTGAAGCAGTTTTTTCATTCTTTTTGACTCAAGTAATTCTGCCGGATTCGGGGGAATTGGTCCGGCCGGGATGATGTGCATATACTCTCCGGGCAGGGGATGGATAATGTTGTCATCACTGCTGCCGGAAAGATAACTTGATAGGCCGACAGTGTTGGCCAGGGCAAACATGGTGTGTATCCGCGGTTTACGCATATCAGCATCTATAAGCAAGACCTTGTTTTCTCCCTGGGCCAGGGTTCGAGCAAGATTAATCGAAGTTGTGGTCTTGCCTTCCTGTGGCCCCACCGAGGTGACCAGCAGGGTACGGGGAGGATGATCTGCTGCCGATAGGAGAAGGCTTGAGCGGATAAGGCGATAACTCTCTGAAATCGGTGAACGCGTGTTATCCTTAACTATGGATTCAATGGATTCGCCTTTTTTGGCTTCCTGAATTGTACCGAGAACCGTCACCCCGAAACGCTGTTCAAGTTCATCAGTAGATTTCACTGTATTATCCAGATATTCAATGAATAAGGCCAGGCCGATTCCGGCGGCAAGCCCGAGGGCCATGGCCATAAGGAGAATTCTCTTAGGGTTTTTATTTGAAGGTGTTTTGGAAAGTGATGCAGCGCGCATGACCCATATATTGATGTTTTGTGAATCCTGGGTTGTGCTGGCTTTTTTTATACTTGTCGTCAATGCATCGTACAGGGCCCGGTTGCTTTCCAGTTCGCGATTCATGATGGAGTACTGAATAAAACGTTCGTTCACATCCAGCAGTTCAGTTTTGGTCGTTGCAAGATCTTTTTTTAGATCTTGCAGCTTTGATTGTGCCAGTTCATAGTCCTGTCGGATCGATGCCGTAATTCGTTTGATCTCAGTTTTTTTCTCGCGGAGCAGGATGTTACGGTCGTCAACCGCCTTGACCATTTTTGGGTGTTTATAGCCATATTTTTTAGATAATTCCTTGATAAGCTGCTCGGCCTTCAGGATTTGACTGCGTAGTGAAACCAGGGTTGGAGTATTGGCGATTGCAGGGATTGTTTCCAGTGCTTTGACATCGCCCTGCAGCTGCATTATCTGACCATAAACGGCCTTTAATTCTTTGAGTTTATTTTCTGATTCAGAAAGCTGGTTTGATGCCTGAGCCAATTTTTCCGGGTAGACTGTCAGTTTATTTTCAACAGTAACAAAGTTGTTTTCACGTTTATATTTTTGCAGGGCCCGTTCTGATTCTTCAAGTTTTTTTCGTTCTGCTTCTGCCTTGGTTGTCATCCATTTCAAGGCCTGCTGACTGGAACTCAGCTTAATTTCCATGGATACTTCAATATAGGCATTGGCCAGCGCTTCTGCTATCCGCTGCGCCATGTAGGGATCTCTGTCAGTGTAGCGGATATTGAGCACCCTGGTATCTGGAATAGGCGCAACTTGAATGCCGCTCTGGATTCGTGCGGCTATGCTGTCCGCCTGATCCAGGGAAGGATGCTCGTCCTCTGGTTTATCTGTGTTTACAGGGATATCAGGTTGGAAAAGTTGCTGAAAAAAATTCAGGACTGTTTGCCGGGTACCGTCGGAATTGGATGTATTTTCCTGGGTATCAGGGAAAAAATAGCTCAGATATTTGCTGTCAAGCTGGAGAGTGGCAACAACACGTCGGCTTACACTTTTTGATTTAATGATCTCTATCTGGGTGGGAAGAAATTCTGGATCCCAGCGATAGAAATTATAGGGCATATTTAAGTTCTCACCGCCATTACTCTGTTCAACAAGGACAGTAGTAGAAGATGTGTAGAGTGGATTTTTGCCCAGACCGAAAATCAACACAAGGGTTGCAATGATAAGGGCAACGGTGAAAATGGTCCATTTGCGTTTCTTCAGGGTATGGAGATAGTCACGAAGGTGAACACGGCTTTTTCTTTCCGGTTCGGTCTGTTCTTGATAGACGTGTTCCATGATTTAAAAAAAACTCTCCGGCACAACGATTACATCTTCAGCCTGCAAGGGGGTTTCCATGGGTACGTTTTTAAAAATTGTTTTTTTGCCGTCAATGATGCGGATGATCCGTACACTGGAGCGGGACGCTTTGCCGCTGAATCCTCCGGCAAGGGTAATAAGTTTAAGTACTGTTGCCGCACCGTCACAACGGTACGCATCGGGTTGGTTTACTTCACCTGTTACGTAGCACATTCCAGCCTTAGTAATGTAAATGGTATCACCTTCACGGATGGCTATATTCTGGCTCATATCTCCACCCTGGGTCAGCGCCTTGATATTCACTTTCATAGATGTAGCAGTGCCGTCGACATTGCGTTTGATTGTTGCAAATTCTCCATAATCAGGAGCCAGACCGCCTGCTTTGGACAGAAGTTCCAGAAACGTTGTCGGCCCACTTAATTCTATGAGCCCGGGTCGGTTTACCTGACCTAAAACAATTACCTTTTTGCTTCTAAATTCTTGAACAAAAATACTGACCTGCGGGTTGATGATGTAGCCGTCACTATAGAGGTCGGCTATTTTGTTTGATGCCTGCGAAATGGACAACCGGTTTACATTAACCGGTCCGAGCAGGGGGAGGATGATTGCTCCGGTATCACTAACCCGGGTTACTGTTTCCAGATCATTATTATCGTATACAGTTACCCGTACAACATCACCCGGGCCGATTATATAATCCTCAGCCAGGGCAGAACCGCAGAAAATGCAGGATAATATAGCCATCACTACTGTACAACGTATGGCCCATATAATCTGTTTCATAATTTTTTTGCACGGTGGAAGATCATAACAGTTGAACAAGAGACTACCATGCAGAGTGCAGGCTGAGCATGAAGGTATTACTATCGTATGTATAGAGATCAAGCGACGAGTCGCGGGTGTCGTAACTATAGGAAAGTTCACCCATGAGCCAGTCCCGGAAGACATATTGCAGGGATGGTTTAATGGTATACCTGTCATCTTCACGGCCGTCGGGTAGGAATTTCAGGAAAATATCAATATCTTCTTTATCGGAGTAATTTTGAGCATAGTCATCATGGGTGTATCCGAAATTTACGGCCGCTGTTAACCTATTAAAGATACGTTGATGATAACTTAAAGTGACCCTGGTTGTATCTTTGCCGTAGGTCTCAAATGTGTTGGTCTCTTCAAGTGCCTTGTATACGCTGAGATTCAGGCTGGTTTTTTCCGTAACCCGGTACTTGCCAACGACTTCGTAGGAAAAGGTGTTGTCTGTGCTGAATTCTTCAGCATCATAAGATTTATCCTGATAGCCGGCCTTTATCATCAATGAGGTCTTGCCTGTTGCCTGCCAGTCAATCCCGCCGTACATGAAGTTCTGCTGGTTGTCGCGTGTCTGTACGTCGTCGTCGTTGGGGTTCATTCCGTTATGGCCGTCATTATAGTGTGCATCAACATAGCGATATTCTGCAAAGATTGAAGTCTTGACACTGTAATTATAATACAGGTAACCGCTGAAGCTGTTATCTGTTCGGTTCAGCCATTCATTGGTTGCCCCGTCATACTTGAGAAGAAAATTTGTATAATCCAGGCGGGCGGTAATTTTTTCAGTTACATCCCAGTTAAGAGCTGCTCCGGCAGCATTGTTTTTGTATCTGCGGACATTACTTGGGTTGGACAGAGAAATTTCATCGGTGGCGAGAGTAACATCGCTAAGAGTGTAACTGTTGACGTCAAATTTATCCTGATCCTGGCTGTAGCGGTCAAGAACCCGTAGTGAAAGGCCGCTTTTCAGGTTGAACTGCAACATGCCTTCGGCATGGTAGTTAGTCGCATCAAGATCCACGTTTTCAGAGTACATTTCAAAATCCCAGCCAATGTTAAAGTACGATTGGAAGCGATTAAATGAATCTTTTTCCTGCACTGCCAGTCTGAGGCCGCCTGAAGCGGTATTACGTGGGGCAATAGTGATAGGGACAGCAGTTGTTGAAGGTGTGGCAAACCAGATACCGGGTGAAATTACTGTGAGAAAGTTAGTTTTTTCGTCTACATTTACATTATACAGATTATCAGTATATTCGCCTCGTATCGAGAGATATGGATGCAGTTTGCCGCCCTTACGGCCAAAGAGATCAGTTACATCATCTGTCTCTTGATCCTCAGAAGTTATAACCTGTATATCATTAATAATAATACCATCAACGGCACCCGCAACTCCGCAGACTATGTGCGTGGTCAGAAAAACTGCCGCAAACAAAAAGTGTTTTTTCAGGGCCATGTTAATGGAGGTTCATTAGTTGAACGTATGGCCGCTGGCCGGTTGCACTGGCTCTGGAGGTCTTGGTGGGACAGGAGGTGGTGGCGGTGGTGGTATGATATTACTGCTGCCGTCATAGTTGGTTCTTTTAGATGCAGACGAGTACTGAGACCCGGGAAACCTATTGGTCAGCGATATCTCTTCACAGATGGCAATAGCCGTTTCCTGAGTGATTTTAAGTACCGGCAATGATTTTTGCATTGCCGGTACTGCAATTCCGGCATCGCAGATTGCGGCAGTTAATACCTTACCGTCCATATCCTCAATGGCCATGCCGGTTACAATGATGTCCGATGGAGCAACGCCTTCAGCCAGCGCATTGATTACTGCAGCATTAAGACCTTTTTCAGCATAATCGAGCAGAAAGGTATCCTCCCAGCCAGCCAACGCCGGTGCAGATGCTACTATGAATGCGTAGAGCCCAATGATAAATATTTTGAGTACTCGTTTCATGTAGATGCTTCTCTCTTGGAAAATGTATCCTTGGTTTGTTCAGTAGCAGATGTATTGTAAGCAACTGTCACATTGTATTACCTGTCCAACAGAACACGAAATTGTATGAACATACCTGTTTATTTAATGAAATTATATCATAGCTTATACTTTACAACAAGTTGTAAGAACTTTTTCCAATAAACAGTATCGTTCAATACGGCATGGGCCATGAGGTGAGTCAATTCAAGGTGAGCAGGATAGACTTCCGCTCCGGTTTAAACTGCCGGTAGGAACATTTTGATTTTTCAAGCATGATCTTGGAAGCCTTGACCGAATCTGTTTCCTTATATTTGTCAGAGAGATAGACTATTTCATTTATGCCGGCCTGGATAATGACCTTGGTGCACTCGTTACAGGGGAACAAGGCAACATAGATGCGACAGTTCTGCAGGTCAAAGGTTATGGAATTCAACACTGCATTGAGTTCAGCATGGCAGACAAAGGGGTATTTGGTGTCCAGGTACTCGCCTTCCCGGTTCCAGGGGAGTTCATCATCAGAGCAGCCCCAGGGAAAACCGTTGTAGCCTACGCCGACAATTTTATTCTGAGCATTGGCCACACAGGCGCCAACCTGCGTGTTGGGGTCTTTGGAGCGTTGGGCCGAGAGCAGGGCTACGGCCATAAAGTATTCGTCCCAGGAGAGATAATCGGTTCGTTTGGAGGACATTTTTTTTAGTTAAGGTCGTTAATGATTGAGGGCAAATCTCTGCACATATCCTGTCTTTTTGGAGGAACCCAGCCCCTCTCCAGGCGATACTACGTGATTATCCTGAAGGCTGAGCTTTTCTACAACACATTACCTTGTTATTACGTTGAGCGGTAGGCCTGCCGTTTTTTTCTCCAGTCGGATGCACCACTGACCCGGTCGACAAACTGCTTGATTGCCTGGAAATAGTAGATGCCACCCACGGCAATCAGTGAATTATGATCCGCGCCCGGGACGACCTGCAACTCTTTGGAGCGGGCACCACATTCTGCATGCAGTTTTTCCGACTGCCAGAGGGGAATCAGGGTGTCTAACTGGCCGTGCAGAAGAAAGGTTGGCTTGGTCACCTTTACAATCTTGCCGCCGTTGTTAAAGGTTTCTTCTTCGGTAATACCGGCAGCAGAGATATCCATACCCAGGGTTTCGGCCAGTGGCAGGGTTTCTGCAAAACCGCTCTCGATGATCAAACCTTTGATCTCATCGTTATAGGTGGTAGCAACCTCGATGGCGCAGGCAGAGCCCAGAGATCTGCCCATGATGAATAAGACATCGCTGTAGCCGTTATCAGTCAGGTATTGCTTGAGTTTGTCATACAGTACATCGCTGTCGGCAAGAAGGGCGGAAAATGTCGGGGTGCCACTGCTCCAGCCATAACCGCGGAAATCCGTGATCAGAAAATTGATGTTCTGTTGCACATACATAGGGCCGATATCGTCGTAATCCTGAATAATTTCACCGTTGCCGTGGAAGAACAGGATGGTGGGGGCCTCTTTATCGGCCGTAAACAGGCGACAGCCGATATTGATATCCGGTGCCACTTCAATATTGATATTTTCAGCACCTGCAGGCGCGGCTGTTTCCGGCATCGTTCTGGGGTGAAAGAGCACCTGGCTTACTTCCGGACTGTTGAGCTGCTCAAGAGCGGTCATGGGATTCTCCAACTTTTTTTCCGGTTCACTGCATCCCGAAATAAGGGCGGCGAATACAAGCAGCACCGGGATAAACAATACTGTTTGTTTCATCTGGTCTGGGCAATTCGTGCCAGTTTTAATACAAGCAGCACTAGTGGTAAGGCATGATAGAACAGATCAAAAATATCAAGGGGTTTTGCAAGTGTTCCATTACTGAGCATCCGTATTTTTTCAATAATATGCGGTTCCGGTACAAATGGGGCACCGCCTAAGATGACAGCGGCAATGACCAGCATGGACAGGGGGATGTGATCAAGCCATTTCATTATTTACCCTGCGCAGCAATTATAGCCTGTAATCGTTGCGGCACGATATTGCCGCCGCTCATGACCAGGACTGTTTTTTTACCGAAGATCCGGCTGCCAAGCTGCAGGGCAGCGGCAAGTGACGCGGCACCCGCCTCTTCGGCAAGATTATGAGTGTGTTCCAGCAGCAGGAACACTGCCTGTTCAATGGCCTGGTCATCCACCAGCACAAAATCATCCAGGAATTGCTGCATAATACGCTGGGTATTGGCAAAGGGTACTCGGGTGGCAAGGCCTTCAGCCACTGTGTTCATCGGTGCTTCCTGCATTGCCCCTGTCTGCCAGCTCTGTTGCTGGGCCGGGGCCTGGGCAGATTGCACACCAATTATCCGGATGCGGGGGTTGATTGTTTTGGCGGCAATAGCAGTACCACATACACCTGAGCCGGCACCTACTGGAACGATAATGACCTCTGCATCCGGCAGGTCTTCCATGATCTCAAGACCATAGGTGCCTACCCCGTGGATGAGCTGCTCATTGGTCGGGCTGACAAAATATCCGCCCTTGTCGCTTGCCGTCCGGGTAATCCATTCCCTGGCTGTATCAAAGTCTTTGCCGTGCTCTACCACTTCGGCACCCAGCGCCTGGATAGCGGCAACCTTACCGGGATTTGCGCCTTCCGGTACGGCAACGGTCGCGGCAATACCAAATGCACGGGCAGCAAAGGCTATGGATTGGCCATGGTTGCCGGTGGAGGCCGTGTACAGCCCACCTTTACGCTGGTCGTCTGTTAATCCGGCTGCCAGATGAAGACCACCTCGAACTTTGAAGGCACCAACCGGTTGATGGTTTTCGTGTTTTATCCAGGTGTCGGTGCCGACCAGTTTGCTTAAGGTTGGATAGTGGTGCAGGGCAGTCGGCTTGAGATACCTGTACACATTAGGCCTTGCCCGCAGGATATCATGCAGTGTAGGCAGCGTATTCATCAGTTTCGTCTCCATTTCTTTTTAGAGATACCCAGCAGCTGAGTGACCTGAACAGAGAGTTCTTCAATGGAGCGGCCATCTGTTTTTAACGTATTAATACCGTGCTGCATGAACAGCTGTTCTGCTTGTTTTAATTCCGACGTACAGGTGGAAAGTTTGGCATAATTGCTGTCCGGATACCGTTTCTGTCTGATTCTATGCAGATACTGGGCTGAAATGGTCAGGCCAACCACCTGTTTGCGGTTATGGACAATATCGCCGGGAAGTTCAAAGGCATTCAGATGATCCGAGGTAAGGGCAAAGTTGGCTGCCTTAAGCCCCATGTGGGTGGCCAGGTAAACGCTGACAGGAGTTTTGCCGGTGCGGGAAACGCCCACCAGAATGACTTCAGCTTCGTCATATTCCCCGGTTTTCTGGCCGTCATCATGTTCGATGGAGTAATGGATGGCCTCGACCCGTTCATTGGCCTTAGAGTCGTCCGTATGTCTGAAAAAACCTGGTTCGCGCAGGGCTTTGGCTTCAAGGGTACGTTCCAGATTGTTGAGAAAACCGCCGTACAGGTCAAGCATCTCAACCTCTGCTGCATTAAATACATCGCGCACTTCCTTATCCATGATGGTGCAGAAGATAATGGGCTGCAAACCGCCGGATTGTTCAAGGATATAGGCAAGGGCCTTTTTGGCATCGGCAGCACTGCGGACAAAAGGGATTTTTTCCTCGTTAAAGCCGATTTCAGGAAACTGGCAAAGCAGTGACTTTCCCATGTCCTCGGTGAGAAGTGCCGTTGAGTCTGACACATAGTAAACGTCTTTCACACTCCACATGAGCTACATTCCTTGGTTGTCACGTCTGTGGCAGAACAGGCAGCGATATTTCGGCGGGTGGTCTTTGGGCAGTGGCGCAATCTGCTTGGGGCCATGACAGTCGTTGCAGAATTTTTCCGCCTCTTTTTTGCCCATATCCATGAACCGTTCATGGTTCTCATCATGGGGCAGGTAGGCTGTTGTTCCAGAAGGCGCACTCCAGAGGAAGAAAAACAATCCGCCGCAGACGAGGAGAAAGATAATATTATAGATAATAGTATTTTTTTTAGCAGCCATGTTAATACAGGGGTGAATAGATTTATCTCGTTCCCACGTTCCTGCGCAGGAATACATACGTGCATCACGTTATAATGTAGGATGCCGGGAATGGCAAGCCTTCGCTGGTACCACAACTCTACCGCAACTTTTTTGTATTTTTGATCCTCTCGTTTCTGCGTTCCTGCGTGGAAATGCATCGCGAAAATCACCTGCTGGTTGCCGTAGCCATTTCTAATGTATGAAAATTAACTACCTTCAGCCGCAGCATGACAATCAGCGCCTCCATGATCAGTGAACACATTGCTGGATGCCTGGCAGACAGAGTAATCACCCGGTGATGCAGGCGCTGTTTGTTGACCATATCAGCAATAACAGTATCCGGGCTGTCCGGATCAATGATAGTCCGGGCCACGGTTTCTCCCGAGACAATGGCGGGATATATCCCCTCACCAGTCAGGCCTGACGCAAGGCCTGCAGCATCACCCACGAGCCAGGTTGAACCGAATCTGTGTCCCCGGTAATCGTAACTGATGACTGCGGCCTGACAGGGTGTATTGCGTAGATCATATCCTTGTAGAGTCGCCCAACAGACAAGGTTTTCCTTAAGCTGTTTACCGGGCATATTACCCTGGGGCCCGTAGGCACCAATGGAAACTGTATTCTTATGGGGAAAGATCCAGCCGTAACCGTAGCCAAAGTGTTTGGTGCTGAGGTGCCATTCCATCCGGTCTACAGATCCGGGAATCTGGTAATTGATGCCCGGCCCGACCTGCTCAATCGGGATACCCAGGCTGCGGCGAACTATAGAGTTGGCCCCGTCGGCACCTACCAGATGATTACAGATAATTGTTTGTTGTTCTCCATTTGAACTGCAGGCTACAACGTGAAGGCCATCAATGAAGGTAACCCGGCTGTCTGTAACTATCTCAACCCCGGCATCGGCCGCCTGTCCGGCCATCCATTGACCCAGAGTTTTACGGTTTATTGTGGCAATAATGGGATTTTTTTCCCGAACCACTACTCGTTGTCGGTAGGAAAA
>CAZQKF010000023.1:0-12026 GCA_964593645.1 uncultured Desulfobulbus sp. | reverse complement strand
GAGTAATGATTTAGATTTACCCATAGTAAAGTATAATCCTAGTTTATCTGAAAAGACCTTGAAAAGAAGAGGGAAATGATTAGTTTTTTGTTCAGCTACGGCTTGCTCTCATCAACAATAAACGCTACAATACCCAGACGCTGCTGATCTTTGATCAGGTCGGCAAGCAGGTGCGCTGGCTCATGTACCGACTGGAGGAGGCTGGATTAAATGATTATTATTTTCTCAACAGTGGTGCTGCAGGTGTAATTGGTACCCAGGTGTATAATTAGATGTAACTGTTACACCGTTGAAAACTGCCGAAGCAGTGAGGCTTAACGAAACAGGCTGCACTGGTTCGGCAGACGGGAATGAAAGTTCCTGTTCGTTAACAACTTTCACTTCACCACGTATTGCCGGATGATCCCTTGAATAAAAATGCAAAGCGCCCGCAACAGGCTTCTGCAACTGCTGATACCTGTTGTCCGGCAGCAGTATTACACTCTTGCACCACCGATGAGCTCCGAGCAGTTTTTGATATCCTTCCTCTAGGACTGGTATTGGTTCGAGATGGACAGATCGTGCAGATCAATGCTGTCTTTGAAAAGATGTTCGGCTACGTCGGAGCAGAGCTTGCAGTGGTATCATGGAAAACTCTTCTTGCTCGAATCGTTGTGTCCAGGATCAAGGAGACATCCGGCGACGAAATCGGTCCATTCGTTCAATTTTGCACCAGATATAAAAAAAAGTTCTGGGGTACCTTAGAGCAAAAAACAGTTGGAACGAAAGGAGTGGAAAACTGTCAGCTGTATACTTTTCAGGATTGCAACTGTCAGCGGGAAATGTACAGAAATGTTCAGCGCCTGGGACAGGCTGTTGAGCAAAGTTCAAATTCAGTTATCGTAACAGATATCAGGGGAATCATCGAATATGTCAATCCGGCATTTGTTGGGTTGACCGGATACGCTCTTGAAGAAGCTCTTGGCCGAACTCCGGCAATCCTTAAGTCCGGTCGAACTCCCCGTTCCGTGTACGTAGATCTCTGGGACACCATTCGAAACGGTAAAGAGTGGTCTGGAGAATTGATCAATAAGAAAAAAAACGGCGAACTCTATGCTGAATCCGTAACCATATCTCCGATCAGGAATGAGATAGGTGAGATAACCCATTTTGTAGCGACCAAGGAGAATCTTACCGAACTCAAAGAAGCGCAGCGGCAAGCCGATGCGGCCAACAGGGCCAAGGGTGAATTCCTGGCTAACATGAGCCATGAACTCCGGACCCCGCTCAGTGTTATCATAGGTATGGCGAACCTGTTGGACGAGGTGGAGTTTTCTCCCCAACAGCAAAAACATCTTGATGTCCTTCGCAGCTCTGCAAGCCTGCTGTTAGAGTTGATTGACCGGATATTAGAGTTTTCAACTCTGGAGCCGGGAAAAATTGTTCTGGAGAGAAAACTTTTTGCGCCGGATCAACTTCTTGACGAGGTGCTGCAGGTTCTGACTCCTGAGGCAGAGCGAAAAAATCTTTTCCTGACTAAAAAAGTTAGTGGAATTAAACCCGACAGCCAGTTACTGAAGGGAGATTCTGGGCGGCTGAAAGATATTTTTTTGCATTTGCTTGATAACGGAATTCGGTTTACGGAACAAGGCGGGGTTAAGGCTGAGCTGTCACTGCATAGACTGCCGTCTGATAAGAAAAATTTGTATTCATTATATTTTGCCGTTCACGACACCGGTTTTGGTATTCCGATACAGAAACAGGAAAAGATTCTGGAGAGTTTTTCTCTGGCAGATAACTCTCTTGACCGGAGATCTGGTGGTGCCGGCCTGGGACTGGCCGTCAGCAATCGTCTGGTTGAACGTATGGGAGGTCGGCTGACCCTGCAAAGTGTTGCCGGTAAAGGTACGATTGTTTCTTTTAGCCTGATTTTTCCCGTCGGCAAAGAGACCAAAGAAACTGATAAGAGTAAGAAAATGCCTGTCGAAAATGCAGCTTTGGAATCTTTTGAAATTCTGCTTGTTGAAGATAATGCTGCCAATCGTTATCTGGCCGGTCTTATCCTGCAGCGGGCAGGGCATACCGTGACAGAGGCCTGCAACGGGAAAGAGGCATTACAGTGTCTCGCCGGCGGGCTGTTTGATGTGGTGTTAATGGATATTCAGATGCCTGAGATGGATGGGGTAACAGCGACCAGGTACATCAGGGCATTTGAACAGGGGGATGCTCAGGATATGCCGCCATTGGCAGGGCTTGAAGAAAAGCTTGCCGGAAAGTTGTCTGGACGGCACCAGTTTATTGCGGCTGTGACGGCCCATGCCCTTGATAATGATAGAGAACAGTATTTTGCGGCCGGGATGGACGCCTATCTGACCAAACCGTACAAATGTGAGGATCTGGAAAGGGTATTCCAGGAGTATATTCATACAATTCGTTTTCCTGTACTTACAGAGTGCCGGTCGATAGTTAAAGAGGAGTCGCAGGAGTCGATGATTTCCGAGGAAGACGTTGATCAAGTCCGCACACATCTGGGCAAGTGCTACGGTCTTTCATCTGATGATGCGGAAATCGTTCTTTCAACATATATCCAGACCATCCGGCAGACACTGGCACGATTTGAAAAAGCTCTTCTGGAGAGCAGCTGTGAGGAGGCCTCCTGCCAGGCCCATGCCTTGAAAGGGGCACTGCTTAATCTTGGTCTTGATGAGCAGGCGTCTGCCGCTTCGGTTCTTGAAAAAGGATGCAGAGAGAATCTTGACGGTGATACCCTTGCCGGAGCTGATGAACTGGTTCGGAGATTGTCATTGATGTTGAACTTTTTTTCCTCCAAAAAGGAGCAAAGATGAAAAGCCGCTTACCCGTTGCCGAAACAATGTCGGTTGCTGATACCGTGTTGAACCAGAAGATTCTGCTTGTCGATGACGATAATGCCCAGAGACTGCTGCTGCGTCTTCCGCTTGAGCGCGATGGTTTTACCGTGCTTGAGGCTGAGAATGGAAAAGAAGCCCTGGCTCTGTGTTCGGAACATCCGGATATCAGGCTTGTGATCACGGATCTTTCCATGCCGGAGATGGATGGTTATGAACTGATCCGAACAATCCGAAGTCAGGAAATTCGCTACATGTATGTGATAGTGCTTACGGCTGCTGATGATAAAAAAGCCGTGGTTGAAGCATTGTCAACAGGTGCAGATGATTTTTTGACCAAGCCGGCCCTGCCTGAAGAATTGAAGCTTCGAACAAACAGTGGTTTCAGGTTGCTGCAGCTGGAAAGTACTGAGGAGCTGATTTTCGGAATGGCCAAGCTGTCGGAATACCGAAGTGAGGAGACTGGCTGCCATCTTGAACGGGTTCAGCATTATACCCGTTTATTGGCCCGGGATCTAGCTGAGCGCTGCCCGGAAATTGGTTTGACCCCGTCTCTTGCAGAGGAGATTGCCCAGGTTAGTCCGTTGCATGACATCGGCAAAGTGGCTATTTCTGATGCCATCCTGCATAAGCCCGGCCGATTTACCGAGGAGGAGTATGAGATTATGAAGAAACATGCATCCATTGGCGGCCAGCTTCTCAATGATATTTATCAGAAAACAGGATCACATGGTATGCGAGTCGCCTATGAGATCGCCATGTATCACCATGAGCATTTTAATGGTCATGGATACCCCGAGGGACTGGTGGGAGAAGAAATTCCCGTTTCGGCCCGCATCATGGCCCTGGCAGATATTTATGACGCCTTGACAGCGGAACGGAGTTATAAAAAAGCACTGACCCATGAGGAAGCCAAGGCCCTGATCCTGGTAGAACGGGGAAAACAACTGGACCCCATGGTTATTGATGCCTTTCTCCGACAGGAGGATATCTGGCAGACAGTACGTGAGCGGTTTGCCAAGGATATGGATTGAAAAAAGTTTTATTCAGTCAGGAAACAGCACCGTTTTTCCAGGCACAATCGTGGTATTTTTGCTGGTCGTTGAAGAAAAATTACCATATCTTTACTTTCAGGATTTGCCTGTTTTTTGTATGATTACAGGATGATCAATATTAATATGCGAACAAGAATTTATTTCATCCTGACTGTTCTAGTTATTTTTATATCTTTGTCATTCTGGTGGTACATCGCGAAGCAGGGGCAGAGCTATGACTTGCGGACATATCGTTCGCAGTTGGCACAGGAAAGTAAACTCTTCAATTATAGCATGAAACGCCAGGCAGTGATTTCAGATCTACTGGTGAAGAATCCCCTTATAATTAATATGTTGTCCAGGCAAAGCCTGCGGGAAGGCACAACGAGTAGCGATGACATTAACATTCGGAAAATACTAAATTTGGTTGCTGAAACACAAGGTGTTTCGGCAGCCTATCTGCTGGACAAAAACGGAACCTGTATTTATTCAAGCCGTACTGATTTTATCGGTCATAATTACGCTTTCAGGCCATATTTCAGTAAGGCCATGGCCTCAGGTTCCGCCTTGTATGCGGCTGTCGGGGTTACTTCCAAGCAGCTTGGACTTTATTACGGCCAGATTATTGGGACTGCCCCTGATGCTCCTGGTGTGATGGTTATTAAATTTTTACCTGCCCTTGATTTTCTTCATAGCCTGTATGGGAGAGTAAGCGATTCTGTATCGGGAGCCATGAATCACACCACAGGAATTCTTACCGACAGCGGGATTCTTGTTGATTTTAAAGGAAGTAAGGTGTTCAGTTTGGAGGAACTGCAGGAAAAGAGTATCAAAGAGCTGGAAGAGAGCAGGCAGTTTCCCCCGGGGCATATTTCTTCATTTCATTTTCCTTCGGGAACATTGATCAGGCTCCAGCGGGATGGTTTTCTGGAGCAGGAGAATGCAGCGGGAATACCGTACCTTCTTTTTCTTACTCATCCCGAAAAAGAAGGATTCCCCCTGGTGCATGTCATAAAGCGATCCTGGTTTTATGATAACTTTAATCCTATATCGGAACATTATCGTATTTTTCTTCTGTTCTCGTTTGTCTCGGTTGTTCTGTTGTGCCTGCTTCTCTTTATTCTGAATCAGAGGCATCGCCAATCTTTGGTAATGGCGGCCTCCCTGGAACGGGAAACTCGGAAAACACTGGAAGAACAGAAAAAATTTGAAACCATTATCAATGAAAGCCCCGGAGGCTTCTGGCTTTGTGAGCATGATACCGGAAATGTTTTAATGGTGAACCCGAGTCTCTGTCGACTTTTTGACCGCAAGGAGAACGAAATCCTTGGCCGGAACAGCAGGCAATTTCTGTCGCAGAAGGGCCTTGTTCTCTCTGAAAAAGCATTTCATGAAAAAGGGGCGAGTGCCAGTTTTGAAAGTCAGGTGTCTCGGAATAATGGAGATGTGTGTGATGTGCTGATCCATTCCTCCTGTTTCACCGATGCAGGAACAGGAGAAGACTGTTGTTTTGCTTTTTTTACCGATATTACGGAACAGAAAAAACAACGGCAGAGGCTGGAATTGTTTTCAAAAATAATTGAGCAGATGTCCAGTTCTCTAGTGATCACCGATACCAGCGGCAAGATTCTCTACACCAATCCTTTCTTCTCCCGGATTACCGGTTACAGCCGCGACGAAGCCCGGGGAAAAAATCCCAGTATTCTTCAGTCCGGAGAGACGGATCCGGCGGTGTATAAAAAACTCTGGTCAACTATCCTCAGGGGCGGCACCTGGAAAGGGTATCTTGAAAATAGGAAGAAAGATGGTTCCATGTACTGGGAAGGTGCCTCCATTTTTCCCGTATTTGATGAACAGGGAAAAATCAGCCATTTTGTTGCCATCAAAAATGATATCACAAAACGGATTCGGCTTGAAAGGAAAGTCGCTTCACAGGCAGCGCAGCATGAACTTATAATCCAGCATGCCGAAATAGGACTCTCGTTGATCCTGGATCATAAATTTGTCTGGTCTAACAGGGCTGGAACAGAGATGTTCGGGTATCGCGACCATAAAATGGTGCGGGGTATGTCAACGGCAAAGATTTTCAGTGACTATGAGACGTTTCAGGAGGTGACATCCAGAGCGGCAGACTGTTTTCTTCGGGGTGAAACGTTTTCCGAAGAGCTTCTAATGCGTAGAGCCGGCGGCAATCTGTTCTGGTGCAGGATAACGGGTAAAATAATTGATAGAACCGATTTCTCCCAGGGAGCGATCTGGTTGACAGAGGACATCAGTCAGCAAAGGGATCAGCAGCAATTACTTGTTGAGGCGAGGGATCAGGCCCGTCAGGCCAGCCAGGCCAAGAGTTCCTTTCTGGCCAACATGAGTCATGAAATCCGTACCCCGATGAATGCAATCATCGGGATGAGTCGATTGATGCGGGAAACTGAACTTGACAGCCGGCAACAATATTTAGTGGAGACCGTACTCAACTCTTCGCAATTTCTTCTTGGGCTTATCAATGATATCCTGGATTTTTCCAAGATTGAATCCGGCCGGCTGGATTTGAATAACAAACCATTTTCCGTTGCCGCCTGTGTCATGTCGGTTATCCGGGACAGTTCGGTACTGGCAACAGAGAAAGGGTTGCTCCTGGAACACAACATTAATCCAGCCGTGCCTGATTATGTGATTGGTGATGAGATGCGGATGCGGCAGATTTTAATCAATCTTGTCGGTAATGGTATTAAGTTCACGGAAAAGGGAAGTGTTGATATCCTGGTCAAACCCTGTGCAGAAGATGCAGGTATTGTCTGTCTGCAGTTCCAGGTGCTGGATACTGGAATAGGAGTAGACATGGAGAAAAAAAGTGCCATATTCCAGGAGTTTCGTCAGGCTGATTCCACTATTGCCAGTGAATTCGGAGGGACAGGACTGGGGCTGACTATTTCTTCCCAGCTCTGTGAACTGATGGGCGGTGAACTCACCGTGGACAGTGTACCCGGTGAGGGGAGTTGTTTTACCGCCACAGTCCATTTTGAGGTAGTGAGTTCTGCAGAGTATGCGGAACTTGAGGCCACTTCGGTCATTGATGAGGTCAACCTTCCTGCTCTGGATATACTGGTGGTTGATGATAATGAGGCTAACCGATATCTGGCCCATTCTCTTTTCAAGCAGAAAGACCACAGAATTTTCGAGGCTTCCTCCGGCTTGGAGGCTTTGAATATCCTGGTTCAGCATGATGTTGACGTAGTATTGATGGATATCCGTATGCCTCAGTTGAACGGTTTGCTTACAACCCGAATTATCCGGGCCTGTGAACACGGAGAGGAGGTCAATGTCGATACAGCCCTGGACAGTGGCTTTCTGGAGACGCTCAGGGACAGGCTGCATGGCAGACATCTTCCTATTATTGCCCTGACGGCTAATGCCATGGAAGAAGACAGATTGCAATGTCTGGAAGCAGGAATGGATGAATATGCTTCCAAACCCTTTGCAGCGGCTGAGATTTATCAGGCTCTGTGGGCGGTGTTGCCACCTGGAAAGAGAATGGATGTCTCGTCGCTTTCACCTTCGGCTTCCGTGCTGCCGGCACAGGAATCGGCTGAGAAAAAAACGTCGGTTGCCGGCAATGAACGTCTCGAAAGAGTTCGGACACATTTGCAGGAAACATATGGACTGGAGGCGGATGAGGTGGAGAAAATGTGCAGGTTGTCTGCTGATTCTTTGGCGGATGCCTGCCGTCAGGCAAATGATGCATTGGCAGATAAAGACATGGATGCTCTCGCTGCTGCGGCCCATAAGGCTAAAGGCGGTCTGCTTGCCCTCGGGTTAGAGCAGGAGTCTGACACTGCCCGGTTGATTGAAGCAGGGGCTCGGAGTAATCAGGATTGTGATTACCCGCAAATGGTTAGGAAGCTAACTGGAAATATTAAATATTTTATTGATGCGTATACGAGTAATAAAATATAGATCTGAGATTATGTAATGAACGTCATTTTTTGTGAGGAATGCGGCGGGAGAAACAGTGTTACTCCTGAACAGATGGCCCAGTGCGATAAGCATCCCCCGGTCTGTACGATTTGCGGCAACGTGATGGCTCCGGAAACCATTATTTCCTATGATGGTGCTGCTGCTGGATCTCCTCGTGCGGTGGATACTTCGCAGTATCATCTTCTTGTTATCGATGATGATGCATTCTATCTTGAAATGGCCCGTACCGTACTGGGGCGGGATTATCAAATTACCACTGCCGGTTCAGGTGAAGAGGGAATACGGCTTGCTTCCGAACAGAAACCTGATCTTGTGCTCCTTGATGTGGAAATGCCGGGTATGGATGGTTATGAAACATGCTTGAAATTCAAGAACGACACTAAGTTACGGCATATCCCTGTTTTGTTTGTTTCAGCAAGCAGTGGAAATGAAAATGAATACCGTGGGCTTGAGCTGGGTGCTGTGGATTATATTCATAAGCCTCTGCAGCTCGACGTGCTCAATGCCAGGATTGGTCTCCAGCTCAGGCTAAAACAGTTGCTGGAAAAGGAAAAGGCACAGCAGAAAAAAATCAGAGAATCCCTGCAGCAGTTTACTTTGCTTGCTGAGCAGGAGCAGGAAACGATAACTCAGGAAAGAAACAATCTTCGGGCTATTCTCAACTCTATGAGTGAAATGGTTACCATGGAAAATGTGGAAAAAAAGATTCTATGGGCAAATCAGTCGACATTGAATTTTTTAAACCTGACGCCGTCCGAAGTGCTTGGTCGCTATTGCTATGAAGTCTTCAGCGGAGGAGACAAAGTGTGCCTCCAATGTCCTTTTGAAAATGGGAGTGGGCAGGATGTCGGTAAGCCTGTGACCATATCCAGACAGGCTGAGGATGCACCACCGTTGGAGCAAATCCATATTCCACTGTATAATGATGAAGGAGAACTGACGGGTGCAGCCCATGTCGTCAAGGAAAAGACAGCCTGGTTGATTTGAAGTGAATTTCTTTGTAATGAGCCGTGATAAATAACAGCCTGGACAGGTGGCGGCGGAAACGAGGTGAAAGATGGTCGGTCTGCAGCACACACAAAAAAATCCCCGTGTATTGCTTGTTGATGACAGCCCGGGTGATCTGTTTCTCATTACAACAAATCTCAAGTCATTGGCCTATGATATTCACACTGTAACGAATCCCGATTGTGTTCTGGAGCAGGCTAAAACTTTTGTTCCCGATGTTATTCTGCTTGATGTGCAGATGCCCGGGATAAATGGCTTTGAGGTCTGTGATTGCCTGAAAAAAGAGCCCTTACTGCAGGAAATACCGGTGCTGTTTCTTACCGCCCTTGGTGATATCAAGGCAAAGATAAAAGGTTTTGAAGTCGGGGGTGTTGATTATCTTGTTAAACCGGTTCAGCCGGCGGAACTTCGTGCTCGTGTGTCAACCCAGGTCAAGTTGCGGGAAATCAGTCGAGAGCTTGTTGAAAGAAATACGTTGCTTCAGGAAAAAATTATTGAACTTGAGCAGGTCCAGGCAGCGTTAATTGAAAGTGAATCCCGTATTCAGTCAGTTCTGAATAATGCTGCAGTTTGTATCGCTATGCTTGACCTTGATGGACGTTATGAACTCGTCAACAGTCGTTGTGCCGTATTATTTGGCTACCATCGCGATACAATGGCAGGCATGAACTGTCTGGAAATAATTGACCCTGCTTTTCATGACCAGACACGTTCCACTTTGAGAGATATGCTCAACGGTACCAGGGAGCAGTCATTTAGTGTCAAAACATATAAACGTGCAGATGGGAGTCTGTTTCCGGGTGGGTGTTATCTGAGTCTCCAGCGAGATATTTCCGGAAACTGCACAGGGTTTGTCTGTGTAATAACGGATCTGAGCGAGCAGGTGAAATCTGAGGCAGAACTGCGCCTGGCCCAGACAGTATTTGATACATGTTCCGAGGGGCTGCTGGTCACTGATGCTGAAAATCATATTGTAATGGTTAATCCGGCATTTACAAGGATTACAGGTTACAGCGCCCAGGAGGCTCTGGGAAACAATCCTTGTATGCTTCAGTCGGGACGACATGACCGGGAATTTTACCATGAGATGTGGCGGTACTTAATGGAACAAGATTGCTGGGAGGGGGAAATATGGAATCGGCGAAAGGATGGAGAGATCTATCCACAGTGGCTTTCGATTTCCGTAATTCGGAACAAAAGAAAACAGATTGTCAACTATCTGGCTATATTCGCCGATATCACACAACGAAAGAAGGTTGAAGCCGTTTTGCGTCGTCAGGCCTTGCATGATCAACTTACCGGGCTACCCAACAGAGCGTTGTTTGACGATAACCTGCACCGTGCATTGATCCGGGCAAAGCGTCAGAAAAACATGGTTGCTTTGCTGTACATTGATGTTGATGATTTTAAAAATATCAATGATCGGTTGGGGCATCTGACCGGCGACAAAGCACTGCAGCTGGTGGCAGAGTGGTTGAAAAAATGTTTGCGCGACCAGGATGTTGTTGCTCGCCTGGGAGGAGATGAATTTGCAATTATTTTAAGTGATATCAGTAAAGTCGGGCAGGCTGCCGGAAGCGCAGAACGGATTCTATCCACATCCGTTTTTGTTAATGATGAACAGGGCGCGGAGTGGAATGTTTCCTTCAGCATAGGTGTTGCCCTCTATCCCGTACATGCGGATTGCGCAGAACAGCTTCTGCGCCGGGCTGATGATGCCATGTATATCGCCAAAAATCAGGGAAAGGGGTGCTATCAGATTGCCGGCGAGGAGGCCATAGACCCGGCCGTACAGTCAAAAGAAAGCAGAGAAGATTGAGAGCGCTCAGTTCATCCTTTTGACATGTTTGTAAAGCAAAGCTGAACGAGTTGTACACCTTCCTGCAGAGGGGCACGCAGTCGCGACTGTGCACAGACAGGACTCCTGAGGCCCGCACATTTTTTTGAGTGTGTGAAATTTATGATTTCACACACCTGTGATCAGATACGTTTGAAGAAATCATTGCCCTTGTCATCGGTCAGGATAAAGGCAGGAAAGTCCTGAACTTCGATTTTCCAGACCGCCTCCATGCCCAGTTCCGGGTAATCTATACATTCCACAGCCTTAATGTTTTTCTCTGCCAGCAGGGCTGCAGGGCCGCCAATGGATCCCAGATAAAAGCCACCGTTTTTCAGGCAGGCATCAGTGACCTGCTGAGAACGGTTGCCCTTGGCAATCATGACCAGTGAGCCACCGTTTATCTGGAGCAGATCAACATAGGAGTCCATACGTCCTGCCGTGGTCGGACCGAAGGAACCTGAGGCCATGCCGGGCGGGGTCTTTGCCGGGCCGGCATAATAGACCGGATGGTTACGCAGATACTCGGGCAGCGGCCTGCCTGCATCCAGCAGTTCTTTCCATTTGGCATGGGCAATGTCCCGGCCGACGATAATCGCGCCGGTGAGCAGTACCCGGGTGGCCACCGGATGGCGGCTGAGCTGGGCCTGAATTTCCTCCATGGGAAGATTGAGATTAACGGCCACTGCTCCACTGTCCTGTTGATCACGCAGTCCATCCGGAATCAGGCGGCCTGGATTATAATCCAGTTTTTCCAGCCAGAATCCCTGATGATCAATCTTTGCCTTCAAATTACGGTCGGCAGAACAGGAAACGCCCATACCGATGGGGCAGGACGCTCCGTGCCTGGGCAGCCGGATTACCCGGATGTCGTGGGCAAAGTATTTGCCGCCGAACTGGGCCCCAATGCCCAGTTTCCAGGCCTCCTGCAGCAGTTGCTGCTCCATGTCCAGGTCGCGAAATGCCCGGCCTTGTTTGTTGCCGGTGGAGGGCAGGTCATCCATATATTTTGTACTGGCCAGTTTCACCAGTTTCAGGTTGGCCTCAACGCTGGTGCCACCAATGATAAAGGCAATGTGGTAGGGCGGGCAGGCCGCCGTGCCAAGCGTTTTCATCTTGTCGGTTAAAAAGGTTTTCAGGGATTTGGGGTTGAGCACGGCCTTGGTCTCCTGGTACAGGTAGCTCTTGTTGGCACTGCCGCCGCCCTTGGCCACAAAGAGAAACCGGTACTCGCTGCCTGTGGTCGCATAAATATCGATCTGGGCCGGCAGGTTGTCACCGGTATTGACCTCTTCATACATGGTCAGGGGTGTTGTCTGGGAGTAG
>CAZQKF010000022.1:0-12492 GCA_964593645.1 uncultured Desulfobulbus sp. | reverse complement strand
CCGGAATCAGGGTCGCCCGCCAGTCCTGGAGAAAGATGAAGATGACAAAGAGCACCAGACCAATGGCGATCCACAGGGTTGTCTCCACCTCGGCAATGGCCTCTTCAACAAAAATGGTGGTGTCAAAGGGAATCTGGTACTCCAGGTCGGGCGGAAAAGATTTTTTCAAGACCTCCATCCTGGCCCGGATCTGTTTGGCCAGGGCAATGGCGTTGGCACCGGGCAGCTGATAGACCTGCATGATCGCGTTTTCTTCCCCGTTGAGCCGGGTATCGTAGCCGTACTCCTTGGACTGCATCTCCACCCGGGCCACATCCTTGATCCGGGTGATCCTGCCGCCCTCGGCCTGCTTGACGATAATATTGCCAAACTGTTCCGGGTCACTGAGCCGCCCTAAGGTATTGATCGTATACTGGAAGGCCTGGTCTCTAGGGGCGGGAGGCGCGCCTATCTGCCCGGCCGCAACCTGGATGTTCTGTTCCTGCAGAGCATTTTTGACGTCACTGGTGGTCAGGTCCCTGGACCGGAGTTTATCCGGATCCAGCCAGATGCGCATGGAATAATCACCGGCACCGTAGGTAGAGACATCGCCGACCCCGTTGATCCGGGAAATTTCATCTTTTAAGCGAAGGGTAATGTAATTATTAAGAAAATACTTGTCATAGGTATGGTTGGGAGAGGTCAGAGTGACCATCAGAACAATGGAATTGGAGCGTTTCTTGGTTGAGACACCGACCTTTTTAACCTCTTCAGGCAAAGAGGGGGTGGCAATGGCAACCCGGTTCTGTACCAGCACAGCAGCCATATCGGCATCAGTCCCTGTTTCAAAGGAAACCGTGAGGCTGTACATACCGGAGTTGGTAGAGGTGGAGGACATGTAAATCATCCCCTCCACTCCGTTGATCTGCTGTTCAATGGGCGCAGCCACGGTATCGGCGATAACCCGGGCATTGGCACCGGGGTAGCTGGTTGTGACCTGGACGGTGGGCGGAGCAAGCTCTGGATACTGGGCAATGGGGAGCCCCGCCAGGGTGACCAGACCGGCAATGACGATAATAATCGAGATGACCGCGGCAAAAATAGGCCGATTAATAAAAAAACGACTCATATTGCCGACCGCCGGGACACCTGCAGGTTATAATTCCATGAAATCACTGTACTGATTCTCCAGCACTCTCTGCGAGTTGCGTTGTCCTTCCCGCTTTCTCGGGCGTTACCGGAGCACCGGGCCGGGCACGCTGGATGCCCTTGACAACGACGCTGTCTTGCGCGGTAATACCTTTGGTGATAACTCGCAGGCCGTCAACAAGAGAACCAATTTTAACAGGCTTGTATTCAACGATATTATCCTTGTTCACGGTGAGCAGGTATCTACCTCTCTGATCCGCACCCAGGGCAGCATCGGGAACCAGCAGGGCATCCTTGACCTTCTCATAGGGCAGTCGTATTTTGGCAAACAGGCCGGGTTCAATAAACAGATCGTGATTGTCAAATATTGCCCGGGCCTGGATGGTTCCGGTGGACAGATCCACGGTGCTGGCCAGGTAATCGCCATGGCCTTCACGCGGATAGCCATCATCACCTGTCAGGGCAAGAAAGACCGTGGGCTTCCTGTCGGCAGGCGTACCGGGTGCTCTGCCGGAATTGTGTTTTTTGTAGAGCATGAGCGAACGCTCGTCTAAGTTAAAGTAGACATAAATGGGATCATAGTTGACTATAGTCGCCAGCAGGGTCTTGTCGCCGCCCGCTCCCACCAGGTTGCCCACGTCAACTAAATTTCTGCTGATCCGGCCGCTTATCGGGGCATGAATCCGGGTATAGGCCAGCTGAAGCCTGCTGTCTGTAAGGGCGGCCTCTGCGCCCTTGACCTCAGCCTCGCTCTTGCTGTAATCGGCCTGAGCCTCAAGAACCGTCAGTTCACTGACGGCTTTTTCTTTATAGGCACTCTGTTTTCGTTTCAACCCGGCTTCGGCCAGTTTGAGTTCCGCCTGCTTTGTCTGCAGATCCGCCTGGGCCTGGGCGACCTGGGCCTCAAAAGGCTTGGGATCGATTGTAAACAGCTGATCGTCTTTGTTGACCAGCGCACCCGGTACAAAAGAAAATTTTTCCAGGTAGCCCTCAACCCTGGCCCGCAGTTCGACGGATTTTCTTGCCTCGGTATAGCCGGTAAAGTAGACATAATTGGTAATATTCTGCACTACCGGCGCGGCCACAGTTACCTTAGGCGGTGGGGGCGGTGCAGCGGCGTCCTTTGCCTTGTCGCAACCGCTGAAAACAAAAGCTGTCAACAGGAGCATACAGGGGAGAATAGCGCGTATCTGCATCATGAGAAAAAGGGTTCCGGGTTCATGGTTACAGGCTCAGGGATTATCCCCGGGCTGTTCTATGTTCCAGCCGCCGGCCAATGCCTTATACAGGCCGACAAGCTGAATGGAGGTATTGCCTCGGGCCTTGTCAAGGTCACTCTCTGCAAGCAGCAGCGAACGCTGAGCATCGAGTACATCCTGAAAACCGGTCAAACCATCTTTGTACAGCTTGGTCGACATATCAAGGGTCTCCAGGGATGCCTGGACGGAATGTTCCAGGGCCGCCATACGGATACGCTGTTCATGGTATCCATTCAGGCTGTCCTCCACTTCCTTGACCGCGTTACGCATGGTCAGTTCATAGCTGTACAGAGCCTGTTCCGTCCTGGCATCCTCCACCGCTATCTGCCGGCGGATTTTCCCCATATCAAAGATGTTCCAGCGAAAAGAAGGGCCGAGGCCGTATACACTGCTGTTTGTGTCAAAGAAGTTATCTGTCTTCAGCGAGGCAAAACCCAGGGTGCCGGTCAGGGAAAAGGTCGGATACAGGTCTGCCGTGGCCACGCCGACACGGGCGGTCTGGGCGGCAAGGCTGCGTTCGGCAGAGCGGATATCAGGGCGCCGGCGCAGTTGTTCGGCCGGGATGCCCACTGCAACCGTTTCAGGCGGCAGCGGGACAGGGACGGCTGGATCAATCTCGCTGCGGAGTACGCTGGACGCGGTTCCTGTTAACACACTCAGGCTGGTAATACTTCGAACCAGATCAGCCCGGAGATCAGGCAGATCAGCCTCGGTACCGGCCAGTACCTGGGTTGCCTGGGCCACGTCAAGATAGGTGGCCAGGCCATACTTATACCGTACCCTGGTGAGCTCCAGCATGGATTGCTGCGAGGCAATATTTTTGCGTGCTGTTGCCAGCTGGGCCTGGAGGGTGCGGATCTGCAGATAGGTGGTTGCCGTATCTGCAAGCACGGTAATAAGGACATCGTTCCGGTCTTCCAGGGTCGCCTGATAATCGGCCGAAGCCGCCTCAATGGAGCGACGGATACGACCAAACAGGTCAATCTCCCAACTCGCATCAGCCAGCAGCTGGTACTGGGTTGTCTCGCTGGTTGCCGGCGAGTTGACATTTTCACTCTGCTTACTCCAGTCAATGGAGCCGTCCGCGTCTACGGACGGGTAGAGATCAGACGATGCTACTCCCAGCGCAGCCCTGGCCTCTTTCACCCGGGCAAGGGCACTCATCACATCCAGGTTATGCTGTCGGGCCCGATCAAGCAGCGAGGAGAGCAGCTGATCATCAAACAGTTGCCACCAACGGGTGAGATCCGCCTGCTCATAACGCAGTTCCGAATATTGCTCTACCGGAAGCTGCAACCTGCCATCAGCAGCAGGCTGCTGATAGTCCGGGCCAACCGCACACGAGGCAAGCAGTAGAATCCCGGCAAACAAAGTTGTCAGCCTGATAATTAATGACAGTCTATCTTGTTTTTCTGACAGGCTAAACATAAACAGGTTCCCTTACACGTTGAACATTACCTGCGATTTTTTTCTTATTTCTGTAAACAGCTCTAATATCACCTAAGCTGTTTACGAACATACCACGCAGTCCATGCAACGTAACAGGAATTTACTGTACCTACAAAAATAACGGCCTCTCTGGAAAAAAGATAAAAAAAAACGGCACCCGGGCTCAAGCCGGGGTGCCGTGCGTACATCCCTGATTACTCAGGAAAAAAAATAATTTACATAGCAGACAGGATACCAACTACGCGCCGATTTTTAGCACGTCCCTCAGGAGTCTGATTGCTGGCAGCCGGATCAGCCTTACCATACCACTGCAGGGTCATCCGATCTTTATCGATCTTGAAATTGGTCAGCAGGTAATCACGTACAGCCTCTGCACGTTTTTTGGAGAGTTCCATATTGTACCCCTCAGAGCCCTTACCGTCGGTGTAACCGGCAAGTACCAGGCGAGCCTTGGGATTTTCTACCATGATCTTACCGAGATTCTGCATCTTCTCAGTGTACTCAGGTTTGATGTCAGCCTTATCAAAATCAAAGAAAATACCGTCTGCCGCAGCAATACTCACGATCTCTTCTTTTACCTTATACAGAGCGCCGGTGGTATAGCCGGGATGACCGAGCAGTTTGGCAAAGGGGATAACCATGGAACACTCATTTAAAGAAGACATTCCCTTGACAAGCTCACGCTCGGCAACGCCGGTTGCGCCGCTGACTGCATAAATACAGACATCATGCTTACGAACCAGAGTCTTGGCCAGGGCCAGAGGTTTCAGCTCATAACGTTTGTCTTGCGAGTAGGTTCCGTCAGTGAAAATAAAGACGGCTGTTTTACCTTTCAATTTAGCAAGAACATTATCAACTTCGGTCAAGCCGCTCTGCAGCAGGGTCGGGCCCTGAGGATGAACAGGCAGGGTTTCTACGGCCTTGCCGAATGTATCCTTGTTATAGGTCTGCATGGGCAGCACGGTCTTAAAGGAGCCGGCAGTCGGGGCCAAACCCGGGGTAAAAATAAATACACCGGCATTCCAATCCAGATTTGGCAGAGTGTTGTTTGCCTCGGCCAGAACCATGCGCTCGGCTTCAATTTCCGTCAAATCGGTGTCAGCATACTTGTCACCCATGGAACTTGAAGAATCGTAGAGTACGATAAAGTTATCAACGGTTTTTTCAAAGACCTTCTGGGCCTGGACTACAATCTCTGCAGAAAGAACAGGGGACGCAACCATTCCCACCATCATCGCCGCTGCGGCAACCATGGTACAAAATTTTTTAATTCGCATACTAACCTCCAATAATTTTTTACTTGCCCTTATAGGCTTTTCCACTCCCGCCATTTTATCACCCGGCGAAGAGTGTTATTTTTAAATGATAATCATAGGTAATATTAACGTATGCCTTTTAAAAAGGCAACTAAAATCAGATTAATTATTTATCCTAACTTAATCCTGACACTACGTACCTGGTAAAGAGAAAAAATAGACGTCCTGGCAAAAATACGACAGATAAATACCGCTCAACAGGAGAGTATGGCTGTCAGGGAATGTTCTGCACCGGGAGCAATCTCCCGGATATCCTGCAGGGCATTAGCGGTTTCGATGCAGAGCATGGTGGTATAGCCGTTATCCGGCATATCTCCCATGGCCGCGCATTTATCGATCCAGGGATTCCAGACAACCGCGGAATAAGAACCATGGGCATTCACCTGTATTGTTCCGTCCTGGTCATGGAGGGTTAGTGGATAACAGACCTGCTGATAGACGCGGTCAACTTCTTCCTGCACGGTAACACGACCCTTCTGGATCTTGTTTTCAGCGGTGAGTGCATCAAAATAGGGTATCTTGTCCAGTCCCTCAACAGAGACATTGGTGATGGCTGACACGGCAAAATAACTGTGCAGGGCCGCAGTTATTGTAAAGGGGTGTGCATCGCAATTTTTCGTGGTAAGCCTGATGGTTAGCTCCGGACCCACGGAGATATGAAGCTGCAGTTCAAAGGCATACGGCCACAGCTCCCGGCTTTTGGCGGAACTGTTCAACTGCAGGGTCAGCTCGGTTACATCGGGATCGTTATCACGGCTCTCCACCGGTTCCCACATGGAAATACGGGCAAAGCCGTGCTGGGGCAGATCCGGATTGGTTGGATGTTTGCCGAACCAGGGCCAGCAGATCGGGACTCCGCCGCGGATCGCCCTGCCCTGTTCAAAAAAACTTTTACTGCTCAACCAGAGCAGCGGCTCATGGCCGACCCGCTCATAATGAAACAGGTGCGCCCCCTGCAGGGCAACCCGGGCACAGGCACTTGCATTGTTGATCTCTATATACTCAAAGCCGTTTGAAAATTTCTTGTGCTCAATCATAACTGTCAGCCCCCGGCAATCTGGGCGCTCATCTCCGCTGCATACTGATCCGCATTAAGCCCGGCAAGCAAATGGATCAGGGTGTCGTCAATATGGACAACCGCCCCGATGCCCTGCTGCTTCAAGGCTGCCTCGTTAATGGCCCCGGAATCTTTCACCTGCAGCCGCAAACGGGTCTGGGCACAGGGTTCCACTGTGGAAATGTTACCAACACCGCCCAGTGCCGTCAACCAGTCGGCCACCTTCTGCGGAGCATTGGCATCACGCAGTTTGGGTTTCGGCTGCTCCTCCTGAAACTCTACCTGGGACGGCAGATCCTGGTCGGTGAGCTCGGCCTCATCACCGGCATGCTCCAGATACATCTGCATATCAGTCATCAGATTTTCCGAACGGGTGCCGAAGATCGCCTGCAGGCCGCTGCCAACGGTGACCACCCCGGCTGCGCCCAGGGCCTTGAGTTTATCCGGACTGGCCTTGCTCATATCGTTAACTTCAACCCGCAGCCGGGTAATACAGGCATCCAGGCTTTTTATGTTTGACTTACCGCCAAAGGCCAGCACCAGCTGCTTGGCCATGGTATCAGCGCTCACATCCCGGGCATCGGCCGCATCAACTGCGGCATCTTCACGGCCCGGTGTTTTCAGGTTGAGCAGCTGGATGGTAAAGCGAAATACCGTGTAATAGACAACAGCAAATATCGGCCCAAGAACCAAAATCATCCAGGGCTTGATATCTATGGCATAAAAGAGCAGATAATCGATCAAACCATGTGAAAACGAGTAGCCCATGCGCACGCCCAGCAGGTAGGTCACCAGAAAGGCCAGGGAGACCAGCACGGCATGGAAAAAATAGAGCAGGGGTGCCAGGAACATAAAGGCAAACTCGATAGGTTCGGTAATACCGGTCAGAAACGAGGTCAGGGCGGCTGAGAGCATGATACCGCCGACCTTGGCCTTGTTTTCCGGTTTGGCGGTATGGTACATGGCCAGACAGGCTGCAGGCAGGCCGAACATCTTAAAAACAAAACCACCGGCCAGGATACCGGCCTGTCGATCTCCGGCAAAGAAGCGGTTGATTACCCCGTGTACAACCTCGCCGTCCGGAGTGGTATAACTGCCCAGCTCAAAGAAGAAGGGCACGTTCCAGATATGATGCAGGCCAAAGGGCAGCAGCATTCGCTCGACAAAGCCGTACACGGCAACGGCTAAGGCCGTGTTGCCGTGGGTGGCATAGTTGGAAAAGGCATTGATGCCGCCCTGGATGGGAGGCCAGATAAAGCTCAGGGCCACGCCCAGGCCAATGGCGGCAAAAGAGGTGGCAATGGGCACAAACCGTTTCCCGGCAAAAAAACCGAGATAGGACGGCATCTTGATCCGGTAATACTTGTTAAACAAAAAGGCTGCCAACCCGCCCACGATAATACCGCCGAACACCCCGGTCTGAATGGAGTCAATCCCCATGACCTTAACGGTCTTCATACCCAGCAGGTTGGCCATAACCCCCATGGTTGCGTTCATTACCGCGTAGCCCACAGCGGCCGACAGGGCGGAGACTCCGTCGTTTTTGGTCAGGCCCAAGGCCACACCAATGGCAAAGAGCAGGGCCAGGTTGCCAAATACTGCGTCTCCGGCAGCCTTCATGGTGGCATTGACAATATCGGGAAAGATGCCAAACCCGGCACTGCCCACACCCAGGAGGATACCGGCTGCCGGCAGGATGGCCACCGGCAGCATGAGCGCCTTGCCGATCTTCTGCAAAAACGCAAACGACTGATTAAATAATTTCATGACTCACCTCCCTGGTTTGCCTGCTCGACCAATGCCCGCACCCGGGCCGCTGAGGTGAGGCCAAGCGCCTCTTTTGCCAGTTCCCGGCAGTCTGCCTGGGACAGTTTTCTGACCTCCGCCTTGATGGACGGCAGAGCCGGAACAGATACGCTCAGTTCATCCACGCCAAGACCGATCAGGATGGGTACGGCCTGGGGATCAGAGGCCATACCGCCACAGACACCCAGCCATTTACCCTGGCTGTGGGCGCCGTCTGCGGCAAACTTGATCAGCTGGAGCACGGCCGGGTTCATGGCATCCAGTTTGGCAGCCAGCTTGGGGTGACCGCGATCCATGGCCAGGGTATACTGGGTCAGGTCGTTGGAGCCCACGGAAAAAAAGTCTACTTCCCGGGCAAACTGTTCCGCCATGACCGCTGTGGAGGGTATTTCAACCATAATGCCCACTTCTACGGGCTCAACCTCCAGCCTGACCCGCTCCTCTTCAAGCATAGTCTTGGCGTCACGAATCTCCTGGATAGTGGCAATCATTGGAAACATCACCCGGATCCTGCCGTGGCCACCGGCCCGCAGGATGGCCCGGGCCTGTACCCGGAAAATCTCGGGCCGCTCCAGGCCGATACGGATACCGCGCTGGCCGAGAAAGGGATTATCCTCTTTAGGCAGAGCCAGATAGGGGAGCGGCTTATCACCGCCCACGTCCAGGGTCCGTACGATCAAAGGCCTGCCGTCCAGGGCCTCAAGGGCGTCCCGGTAGACTTCATACTGCTCGTCTTCGGTGGGTGCGGTCATCCGGTCTAAAAAAAGAAACTCGGAGCGAAGCAGACCTACGCCCTCCCCGCCCAACCGCACAGATTCCTTTGCCTCGTCCACGCCACCGATATTGGCCACCACCTCCAGCCGTTTACCATCGGTTGTCACGGCCGGTTCCAGGGCTGCGGCCAGATCTTTCTCCCGCTGCTCAGCCAGGGCTGCCTGACGGGCAATGGTCTGTTCAACCAGCTCCGGTGACGGGTTGATGCGCAGGGTTGCCCTGCTGCCGTCCAGGATAAGAGAGGTTCCATCTTCCACCTCCAGCACCCGGGCCTCGATCCCGGCGACGGCCGGGATATCCAGGGCCCTGGCCAGGATAGCCACATGGGAGGTTGCCCCGCCCGTGGTCGTGCAGAATCCCCTGACCTTGTCAGTATCAATGGTGGCAGTAAACGAGGGGGTGAGTTCCTCGGCAATGAGAATGGCATGTTCCGGGATCTGCATCTCCTCGACCTCCTTGCCGGTGAGGATCCGCAGCACCCGCTTGCCCACGTCGCGCAGATCATTGGCACGGCCGGCAAGGATTTCGTTCTGCAGCCCTGCCAGCTGTTCGGCATAGCTGGTATAGGCCTTTTGCCAGGCTGCCTCAGCACTCTTGCCCTTGGCAGTCATGGAACGGGCCATGTCCAGCAGGTCAGGATCGTCAAGAATTTCCCGGTGGGCGGCAAAGATGGCGGCCTGGGCAGGATTGGCTTCAAGATGGAGGTTGGCCTGCAGGGCCTCAAGATGATTTTTGCCCTCCTCAATGGCCCGGTCAAGGCGAACATTTTCCCGGTGAGGGTCATCCGCTTCCTCGGCAAATTCAAAGCTCTCCTCGCGAATCCGAAAGGCCCGGCCCACGGCAATGCCCGGCGAGGCCGTTACCCCGAGCAGCAGGTCGGGATCATCGCTCTGCGGCGGCGGGGGCGGCTCCTGGTCCGGCGTCGACTCAATGGCGGCCTGGGAGACCACCGGGGTTGTACCCTCATCACCCAGCCCGCTCTGCAGCAGCGGCAGGATCTCGGCAATGGCCTGCTCCGCGTCTGCACCCACAGCCTTAAGCTGCACCTTATCAAGGTGCTGAACATCGAGTTTCATCAAGCCCACCACGCTCTTGGCATTGGCAGACTCTTCTCCTTTCAGCAATTCTATCTGCGCTGAAAACTTCTTGGCAAGCCCTGCCAGCACTGCTGCAGGACGGGCATGGAGACCGCTTGTATTGGGAATCACCACGGCCTCGGAAACAGTCTTCTGCCCCTGTGCCTCCACCGCAGTCTCGGCCAGATGATGCAGGGTGACTGTCAACAAATCTGTTGTCCAGGCTTCTGCAAACCCTTCGGCTTTTTTCACTATGCCCACCAGTTCACCATTGGTCAACACAACCTGGGTCAGCAGACTCTTGGCATGGGTGGCTATGTAATCGGCATCAAACTCAATAAGCGGATCCCCCAAGGCAACCTGCTGCCCTTCCTCAACATGGGCGGTGAACCCCCTGGACTTGAGAGAAACCGTGTCCAGGCCGATATGCATCATCACTTCCAGGCCGGACTGATGGGTAATGGTCACCGCATGGAGCGCACTGTGCAGTTGGGTGACCTCTCCGGCAAACGGAGCAGTCAGCGTGGTATTAACCGGATCAATGGAGATGCCGTCCCCCACCATCTTGCCGGCAAAGACCGGATCAGGTACCTGCTCAATGGGAAAAATAACACCGGAGACCGGGGCCTTGACAATAACATCCTGCATAAAATTTATTCCTGTTGAGATAGTTGTTCATCGCAGAGACAAAAAAGGCACAGAGAGAACAGCTTTACTTAAAAAGCCTCTGCATTCTCTGCGGATTTAAATTATTTGTCATACCGGAAAATTAGAAGGTCACACCCAGCTTGGTACCGACCACAAGCACATCATCAAAATCCTTGGAACCGTTGGGATTGGTGATGTACTGCAGATCAGGCATGAACTGCAGCCCAAAGGGAAGAATAAAGTTATAGGAGAGCTCCCAAACCGTTTCCGTGCCGCGCTCCTTAGCGCTCACATAGTCATGGGTATAGGTGTTATACTCCGAGTGGTCGGCAACAATCACCATCAGGCCCAGCTTGTCCCGGTCTCTGCCCGGGATCACCCCCTGGTAGACAAACCCCAGGGTGTAGGAGGTGACCAGACCGGCAATCTCATCATCGGTATTGTAGACAATGGAACCAAACAGACCAAGCCCCTGGCTGGAATCCTGTGCTTCCTGATACAGGCTCCAGTCCACCAGAAACCAGAGCGAGGTATCATCACTGGTCAGCTTTTCCGTCTTAAAATTTTGAAACTCACCCGAGTGATGGTTGACACCGAATTTCAACACCTTTTGTGATCCACCCCTGGTGCCGCGATCAAAAAAAACCTGCACCTCTCCGGCTACGGCTACCCCGTTTTTGCCCATGGACCAGTCCCAGCCGTCACTGTTCTGCATGGTCCAGCCGCCGTCAAAGACGCCGATATCCAGATCAACCATCTCACCGGTCTGCCACTTGAGATGACCGCCCACTGTGGCATCGGGGTAGGCATTCAGGGCATAGGGCGTAAATACCCCCTTGGGGCCGCCGCAGATGCCGTTATTCATGAAATTACAGTACAGGTCGGAACGAAGAAAAAAATCGTTCATCACCAGCCGGCCAACGTCAAGGGTAAAGGCGTCCAGCCGGGTTGTCACCTGAAAATTCACCAGTTTGGTGGTCTGGCCGCCAAAGACCTCCTGACTCTTGTTGAAATACTCGCCGTACTCGTAGCGGCCGTTTTCCGCACTGGCGGGAACAACATATTCTTCAGACAGGTTATCGCCGTCACGACTGGAATACTTAGCAAGAAAGGTCGTGCCGGGAATACCAACCAGCTTGGCCAGATCCAGTTTAAGCTCACCATTAATGTTGTGGAGATAGGTGGAGCCATACTGGTACCCGCCCGAGACAAGGGCGGCCGGTTCCATGGTGTAATTGAGGCCGATATCCACACCCGCCTCGTGCCAGTCGGTACGCATACCGCCCCAGTCACCGGTCAGGTTGTCCTGGATGGAATATCCGGCACCGGATTGGGGCGCCAGCGGCAGCATATCGCTTGCCATAACGTTGCCGGACAACAGACAGGCAATAATGGAGGAACAGAATCCATGGACAACATACTTTTTCTTCATTGCAGATCTCCCGGGCAGTATCCTAAAACGGTGTAAGCAAACTGGAGCTCCATCCGCTGAAGCGTGTTGGATGGAACGGCTGCGGTACAGTGAACAAGGCGGGCATAAACAATCGGCAACCAGAGTTGATTGCTACAATCGGTTTCAAACCGGCTTGCTTTTTAACGATAATATATGTTAATGAATATCATAACCTATAAATAAATACAAAAAAAATCTGGGTAACCGGTTGATATTTTATCTCTGCCCTGCCCGGCTGGAGCTGCTCATGGCAACAAAAGAAAAGAAATCCATTCCCTTTACTAAAAAGCGGTGGCCAAAGGTCATTGGCATATTGATCCTCCTTGGTATTGGAGTAATAATTGCCCTGCCCTATGCTATAGGTTATGGTCTGGAACGATGGCTGGTCAACAACGGTGCCCAGAACGCTGAAATACAAAACGTGGACGTCAATCTCTTTGCGGGCACTGCCGCAATTGACGGTCTCAAGGTTACCCTCAAGGACGATGTGGTCCTTGGTGACGGTGATCTTCATATTGACCTGCGC
>CAZQKF010000021.1:0-12492 GCA_964593645.1 uncultured Desulfobulbus sp. | reverse complement strand
TCGGTGTCCCATTTAATGACAGTGCAACAGAACCTGTTGTCGGTGCAGTGAATATAATCTATGGCAATCTAAAGGGGCTGTCTGCCGAACATAATGAACTGATATTTGCAGATAATCTCGAGCCGAACAGTTCACATAAAGATACTCTATTCGGCCACAGCCTGGTTTTCCTTCCGCCGGGCAAAGACTTCCCCTGGCCCATGTTCCTGCCGGCGATCAACAAACAGTGAAGGGTGCCTTGAATCATGGACTATTAAAAGCAATACGCTGGTTACGGGAACCAGGCGTTACTGTTTATGTTCCTCAGGAGTCAGGGTCTGGAAGGAGTCCGGATGGCTGAGGTTGAACTCATAGGCATGCTGCAGATATTCCGGGTCAAAACCTTCCCTTCGAATGCGGTTGACAAGTTCGGAAAAATTGCTGCTCTGCTTGCTTGTTGTGCTGCTGGCCGCACGGGGCAACTGGTAATCGGCGGCAATTTTGGCGCCGCGGCCGGCGGGGTCATTGCGGTCGTCTGAATAGTATTGTGACAGAACAATAATCCTGGTGCCTAAAAATGCGGCTTCTTCCAGGTCATGGGTGACAAAAAATATGGTCATCTGTTCCTGTTCCCACAACTCTATCAGAAAAAGCTGCATGTCTTCCCGGGTGTCCGGGTCCAGGGCGCCGAACGGTTCATCCATAAGAAGGATTTTTGGTTTCATGATAAGTGACTGGCCAATGGCCACCCGCTGCTGCATACCGCCGGAGAGCTGGTGCGGATACTTGGCAAAATGTTCTGCCAGTCGAATTTTTTCCAGAATTTCCATGGATTCATCACGGATTTCCGCCGAAGACATGGTTTTTGAGCCCGGCCTGCCGCCCAACCGTAATCCGAGGCTGATATTATCCAGCACACTCAGATGCGGAAACAGAGAATAGCGCTGAAAAACAATTCCCCGCCGTATATCCGGTGGGCCGACCTCCTTCTGCTCCAGCAGAATTCTGCCACTGGTTGGTGTTTCAGCGCCCACCAGCAGACGCAGCAGGGTAGATTTGCCGCAGCCGCTGGGACCGACCAGGGTACAAAATTCACCCTCCTTGGTATGCAGATCAATATTATCCAGCACGACTTTACTGCCGTAGGCCTTATAGACATCTATAATCTGCAGAAAATACGAAGCCTGGTTCATTTCTTGCCTCCTGTGGAATACCAGGGATAAAACCGCAGCAGTGCCTGACGCAGCAGCCAGTCCATGACAAAACCGAGAAAGGTTATCCACAGGACATAAGGTAGAATCACGTCCATGGCCAGGTATCTGCGCACCAGAAAAATACGGTATCCCAGTCCGCTGCTGGCGGCAATGGCCTCACCGGCAATGAGAAAAAGCCAGGCCGAGCCCAAAGACAGACGAACAGCCTCAATGAGTCGGGGCATGATCTGGGGCAGGATAATCCGATAGGTCAACTGCAGTTGCGACGCACCCAGAGTGGCGGATTTGGTGATCTGTTCACGCGGAATTTTCACCACTGCCAGACGGATATCCCTGGTTATCAGCGGAAACAGACCTAAAAAGATAAGCATAATCTTAGCCAGTTCATCCACGCCAAAACTGATAAATAGAATGGGTAGAATGGCCAGGGGAGGAATCATGGAAATAAAAGTGATAAACGGATTGAAAGTGGCGTTGATGCCGGGAAACAAGCCCGTATTCAGGCCGAGCAGAAGGGCGACAATCGCAGCCAGTACAGTGCCGATCAGCAGCCGCTTCATGCTGTGTACCGTATCGGACAGCATAAGATAGCTGCCGCTGCGCCGGTCTTTTTCAAAGGCCATATGTTTGACGGCAGCGCTCATCTGCGAGATGCGGGGCAGGAGCTTGTCGGCCGGGTTGTCCTGGTGGCGGCTTTCCGAGGCGGTCAGATAAACCGTCAACAGAACAATAAACGGCAGGGCTGCCAGAACAAGCCCCGGAACAACGCCGGGCCTGGCATGAATCCCCCAGAACCGGGGTGTTTTGCTGGCTTTACTCATAATGGTGAGGTGCGTTGAGGTGAAGACCTATTGCATGTACCTGGCAGTAAAACGGAGCCGGGTATTATTCTTATCGCCCAGCAGGCTGCCGTCGTCAAAGGAAATGCCCACAAGATCGGCAGACGGAGCAGACTCGCCGTACAGCCCCTTGTCATAGGAAAACCGGCGGACATGTTCCATGGTCGTTTTCGGTTTGTCGGATACGGCAAAGGCACGGGCGTCTGCTGCTTTGTAAAACATGGCCGTGGTACTGAGCTGTTTCTTGAACTCATCCACTGTGGCTCCGGAGGCTTTAGCCATGTAGGCAACGGCCTGTTCTTTTTCAGTTCCTTCAGTGCTGAGAATCTGCATCACCTCATACCATGCCCCGACCAGAGCCTTTTTTAAGAAGTCAGGGGTGTTGGTTTTCACAACCATCAGGTCAATAATTTCGCCGGGGATGGAAGAGGAATCAAAAACCAGTTTTGCCCCTTTTGCCTTGAGTGCCTGCATGAGTGGCGGGTTCCAGGTTACGGCCGCACCGTTGGGATCAGCCGTGAACACCGCAGCAATGTCAGCGTCGCTGGTATTGATCAGTTTAACATCCCGCTCGCTCATACCGTTCATATCCAGGGCCCGGGCCAGCAGGTAATGGGAGACCGATAGTTCAACAAGGGTAATCTTCCTTCCTTTCAGATCGGCGACACTGGCGCCGTTTTTCATGATAATCCCGTCATTGCCGTTGGAAAAATCTCCAATGATCACGGCGGTGGAGTCGATACCGCCCACTGCCGGGATAGTCAGGGCGTCCATGTTAGTCATGGTGCAGGCATCAAACTTTCCCGAGGTATAGAGATTGATGGACTCAATGTAATCGTTGACCAGGGTAAGGTTGATTGTAATGTTGTACTTATCCGCCCATTTTTTCAAAATACCCTTGTCCTGAGCATATCCCCACGGCTCCCAGCCCACGTAATGGGACCAGGCAACATCAAACTCTTTTTGTTCAGCGGCCCGGGCAGGGCCGCTGAACAGCGTAATAATAAGAAGGGCTGCCAGCAGCACATGTACATTTTTCAGCATTGGAATCTCCGCATACATAATGGTTAATCAGTTATCTCAAGAGTAAAATCATCAGAAACCTGTTCCGCTTTTTCAACTTTTTTGACCTGTTCTTCAGCGTCCGCTGCCATCTTGTCCAGTTCAAGAATATTTTCGGCCATGTGGGGCAGTGCCTTCTGGCGAAAACTGCTGATGTCATCCAGAGCGGCTGAAATATCTGCAAAGGCCTGCCTGAGCACAGAGATGTCAAGCTGGGTACCGGATGCCTGCTTCTGAATCTCGGCTCCCTGAATGCGCAGCCGTTTGGCCGTGCCGGCAATAAGATCTTCTGTTGTCTTATTGATGGCCTGCACCTTTTCCAGTACAATTTTTTGATTAGCCAGAGCCAGGGCCAGAGTAACGCCCACCTGCAGGGCACTGACCGTTGTGTTCAAGGCACGGTTGACCCCACGGATCAGCTCCTTATTATTGCGGATGATCATTTCCGTGGTCAGATATCCCTGCTGGTTGACCAGCAGCTGCTGCTGGAGATCCTGGATCCGCTGTCTGAGAGGAAAGAGCAGTTCTTCGCTGATAAAGGCGTAGCGGTTGTCCTCCTGACTGATCTCTGTGTCCAGGAGTTCCTGGAGTTGTTTGTCGATCAATCGGCCCAGAGTGACGGTCTTTTCCAGCTTGATGGTCAGCGCCCGCATGGCCTGCTGGTCGTCGGTCAGGGTCAGGTTGTCGCGTTTGAGCTGTTCTCTGCCCGCTTCAAGGGAGTTGATAATGGCGTCAATGGCGGTGGATGCATTTTCAAAACGGGAAAAATAGCGTTTGACAGGCGTACCAATGCCGGGCAGGTAACCCAATACACGGGTGAGGAATCCGGCATTGAGATCAATCTGGGCCGGATCGAGATCCTCCACCTGCATTTTCAGGTCAATCAAAGATGAAGCTACCTGCCCGCCCTCCTCGCTGTCTGCCATCAATTTGGTCAGCGGCTGCTTGAGCATGGCGCTGCGGCGGGCTGCCTCTTTCTGCAAATCAATCCCCATAGACTCTACAGCCTGCTTCATAGCGCCAGCTGCAGCAGTATCCTGCAGATCAGTATTCATGACACGGGCAACAATATCCTCTGCTCGTTCCTGCAGTACCGGATCGGCAACAGACTCGTCCACGCTTAGCTGCATGGGGTCGGTGAGATTCAACTCTTTTCGCAACTGTTCCCGGTCGGCAAAGACCTGGCTGTTCTGCTGGGTACTCATGACTGTTCTCTTGGTAATTTTTAATGTTCAGGAAAACATTGGATTGTTTTCCCATTTATCTTCCCGTACAGGATTAATAATCTTTGGCCCGCCGGGCAAGACGTTCCAGCTCCTGCATGGCCGCGTCCATGTCCATGGTGGCCCGTGAGGATCCGGAACTCATCTCTGCCAGAGCTGCCATCAGGCGATCCATGATGGTCATGGCCTCTTCATTCTGACTGAGCAGGATACCGATCTTCTGCTTCTGGTCACTGTGCAGCTTCAGCCGGGCCTGCAGGGCAGCCAGTTCTTTATTTTCGGCACTGCTGCGCTCGCCGATCCGTTCCAGTTCCCGGCTGCGGCGCTCAAGGTGTTCCATGTCCATGGCGGAAATGGACTTCAGTAGAGCCGCAATGCGATTTAAATTATCAAGCCCGGCCAGGTAAACCTGTTCGGTCATGCCCAGATAGCGGTTATAGGTCAACTCTTCTCTGTTAAGTTTAGAGCGCAGTAGCTCCTGAAAGGTGGTGTACTTGTCCTGCAGCCTGGCCAGTTGGCGTAACCCATCCTCTGCACCAACCCTTTCAAGATCACGTTGCAGGTTGTGGATGGATTCTCTGACCCGCTGGGCCAGAATCTGGCGCAATTTACTCAAATGCTGCGCTGTATGTTTTTCCCGGCCCAGAGTGGTATCCATGGCCCAGGCTCCCAGACCGACCAGGGAACCACCGACCAATGCCCCGGTAAAGGGAAGAGCCGGACCTAACAGAACTGTTGCCAGGGCTCCGAGAATGGCAACAGCCACCGGGTACAGGACATAGGGTTTCTGGATGGTCTCGCGGGCGACTTCACGACGGATGGCAGAGGGAGAAAAATCCAGAGTAACCTTTTTCCCTGCCTGATGGGACATTATTTTTTCGTAACTGCCGGCCATAATTATTCAGTAACCAGCGTAATGTCCACCCGGGATAGACGATATTTGTAAGCTCGGCTGGACTCTTCGGGCTGCCGGGGTAAGGGACGGGAAGAGCCATATCCAACGGCCCGGAACCTGTTCGGATCCAGGTTAAAAGTGTTGATCAGGTAGATGGCAACGGCTTTAGCCCGGGCCACAGACAGATCCAGGTTTGCCTGCGTATCACCACGTAACCCGGTATGCCCTTCAACCAGGACACGAAAATTTGGGTAACGACGCAGTTTATCTGCTGCCGTATCAAGTATTGTCTGTCCGGTATTATCAAGTAATGCAGTACTGCGCCGGAAAGGGATAGGCTCCACCTTGAGCGTCCCAATTTTTTTCAAACGAGCCCACTGGCTGCTGGTAAGACGGCTGAAAGAGTGATCCCGGCCGTTAATCGACCGGTCATCACCGGCTCTATCGGCGGCAATTTCCCGGATAAAGCTCCGGTTTGTTATGCGGTACGGGTCACTGTCCGGAAGAGGGTTATTCTTCAAGTCACCACTGGATCGCAGCACCTGCAGAGCAAAGGAAATTGCATCCAGCAATCCTTCGTCTCCTTTTTGCCCGTTTTGGGCGCTGCCGAACCAAAGCGCCGTATTTTCGCCCAGAGTGGCCCACTCCACTCCGTGCAGCATGGCGTTGATCTGGGTATTGCTAAGTCCTGTCACTTTCTTTATATCGCCTCGCAGTGCATCGGGATTTTGCCGGTACTCTTTCTGCGTCTTGAAGTAAGCATGCAACAGGGCCTTAACCGCTTCAGGGTGATCAATGGAAAACCTGCGACCAACCAGCAAAACATCAACAATCAGCTTGTCCGTGTCTTCGGTCCCCATGAGTTTAACGAATTTCGGAGAGGCCAGAGCCCGCGATACATCCGGCTCCCAGAGAACTGCGACATCCACCGCACCATTCTGCAGCTTTTTCAACGCTTGCTCAGAGCCTTCCGTGGCCACAGCCCACTTGCCGGAATCCTGATCTGCAAAAAAAGGCAGGCCAAAATGGTCACTGAGTGCCTTTAACAGATGTTCACTGGGAGACGCACGGGTAAAGGCAATTTTGGTCTTTGGACGGTTTTTCAGATCATCAATGGTGGCAACGACGGACTTGCGTGCCACAAGAGCGTCACCGCCTTTTGATTCATCAACAACCAGAATTATGGTACCTGGATAATCAAAACGCCCCCCGTTTAGCAGGTAGGAATCAATGGTGGCAACGGCAAACTGCAGTTCACCGGCTGCAAGTTTTTTGAACCGGGTTCGGTAATCGGCCTGATAGAGATTTCTTTCCATGACTGGTGAGCAAAGGGGGAAATAGCCGATCCAGTTGTCCGTGCCGATATGCAGCACGGCCCGGGTGGTAGATGCGTCGGAGCTGCCTTTCTGCAACCGTTCCTGGAACACGGGACGGGCATATTTCCAGCCGACGATCCCTGCTGTACCCAGCACCAGTATCGTTATAAAACTCAGGAGATGCCTGTTCATGGAAAAAACCTGCCCCGCCTGCCGTTTATATGAACCTTGCCATGAAACTCATTGTGTAACCATGCATGAACAATATACCTTCCCTGTTCGTTGCGGCGAACAGGCTTGATCCGGCCATGCTGTGTAGAAACGATCATTGATCAGAATTAAAATCAGAAACCTGAAAATCCGGTGCCTCGGCCAGAACCTGTTGCAACCCCTGTTCCAGCGAGCCGGGATCATTGGCAGACCGATACACTGTTTTTCCCGGCTGGTTCAGCGAGTGGCGGTCGGAAATACAGAAACCGATAGTGTAAATCTGTACCGGAGACCGGCCCAGAATCTCCCGGACAATGGTTCCGGGTTTCTGGTCTTTGTCGGCAATACCATCGGTGATCAGTACCAGGTAATAATCGCCGTATCCCAGTTGACGCTGTGCCTGGGTAACGATTTTTTTATAACTGAAAGCCACAGCAGCAGCCAGGGGCGTGGATGACTCCGGCAAAATCTGGGAAACAATCTGTACAATGTCCCTGCGGCTGCCGCCCAGCGGAATCAGCTCCCTGATACCGGCACCATTAAATATTGCCAGGCCGAAGTTCGCATCAGCCGGCACAGAGCCGGCAAATTTTACAAGAGCACCGGCCGCAACTTTCATTTTGGAGGTATTGCCGGAACATTTCACGTCTCCCATACTGCCGGAGGCATCAAGCATCACATAATAATTTACCGAGAGCATTTTTTCTGCATCAGTATATACGGTGCTGCCCTGCTGGTTGACCGGTGGCCAGGTGTTTTCAGTGGGACGCAGTCCATAGGCCGGTAACGGGTTGCTCACATTCTTCTGCTCCGGAGCTGCAGACTCAAGTTGATTAAGAGATGGAGCATAGTTTGGCCTCCCGTTTCCAAACAGCCATGTATAAAAAACATAGCCGATGGTGGCAAGCACAGCCAGTTGAACCAGGCAGGACTTTTTTTTCTTTCGCCTCATAATGATACCAATAATAATGCTAAAAAAATATTCAGACTATATCGACACTGTCAGCTCCGGCCGCTGGAAGCTGCCGGAGCTGATGCGGGGCCGGGACTAGAGCGGGTTGAACACCTCTGATTCCGCCTCAACCTGGAGGATACGGAACTCAACCCGCATGTTATCCCGCCACTCTTTTTCCGTTTTAGGTGGACAGGGATCTGCTCCGCAGATACCACTTTTAGGATTGGCAATACCGTGCCCCACTACTGCAAACTGGCTGGGATCCAGGGAAACATTTTTCCTCCGGCCAAAGTTGATAATACTGTCGCGAACGGCAATGGCTCTGGACAGACTGAGGTTTTTGGCCGATTGTTTAATTCTGCCAAGAACCAGTTCAGGCTCACCCTCTTTTTTCTTACGCAGATAACCAAGCGGATCACTATGTCCCTCAATGGTGATCAGAGCACCACCATAAGTTGTTGCGTAGTCAATAACCTTTTCAAAGGACTGTTGATACAAGTCAGCTGCAAAGCTGTTCTGGTTGGGTTGGAAAAAAATTTCAAACCTGAACAGTTCACCACTGGCCAGGGAGCCCTGCTGCTGCCGCTGGGCAACGAGTTCGGCAACCTGTTCCTGGTTGAAACGTTGCCCCTGACCGGCTGCTGTCTGTTTTAGTCCGCTTTTCAGCTGTTCATAATTCCAGTCGGCTCCGGCAAGGGGCGAGGCAGCTGTCAGCAGACCGAGTTCAATAAACGAAGGCTGAATTTCAGCGGTGAGACGGGACATGGAACGGGCAGCATCGGGTTTTGCCAGAAAATCTACATTGCCCTGCCAGCCGACAAATTCACAGTCGCCGTACAGCCCCTCAATGTCAGCCGTGGCCTGTGGAGTGTCCAGCAGAATTTTTGCTGCTGCCGTAAGAAACTTCCGATACACATTGCTGTTACTGTTTTTGCGCTGAACCAGAGATTTCAGGGCTTCTTCCGCAAGAAGAAGCCCATGGACAAATTTTTTCACCTCTACTCTGTGCTGCTGAAGATAGTCGCTGCGAACCGCATACACGTCTGCAATGATCCGGTTGGCTGTTTTTGTTGACAGCAGGATACGGGCTCCTTTAATAGAGTCTTCCGCGCCGGTTCCCACTGTCCCGCCCGAAGTCAGAATCATGGCATCGGGTATAATTACAAAAGCCGCATCCACATCCTTTTCCTGCAAGGCAGCCATGGGGCTGTTATCGGTTCCAGTGAGATCAGGCAGCCAGCGAATGGTCACGTCTTTTGGGGTCAAACCGCCGCCTGCAAGAATCTTGGTCATGTAGTCCACATGAGGGCCATAGGCCTGAAGAGCAATGGTTTTGCCGCGCAGATCCTTGATGGCATGAATACCGGGTTTGACCACCAGGGCATCACCGCCGGACGACCAGGTCATCTGATAAATGACAATCGGCCTGGTGCGTGAATCCTTGTTCAGAACTTCCGCAGCCATGTTGATCATACCCATGGTACCCCGGAGGTATGGGGATTTACCTTCAATATAGGACTGTACCTGCCTGGGAAAGACATCCTCCCTAACCAGTTTCAGTTTGAGTCCCTGTCGGGCAAACAGGCTGCCCGAAGCAGTCTGCAGCGTATTGCCGTTGCCGAGAATGGTGGCAAGGTCACCACCCCAGGTGATAATGGGAACCTGAAGGGGTGCGCGGGTGATAACATCCCCCACCTGGATACCTGCTGCAGCCTGGCTGAGGGGAGGCGCCTGCACATAGGCGGGAGCTGCAGAGCAGAATGCGACACTGGAAAACAGGGCCAGAAAAGTAGTCAATAATCTGAGTAGAGAGGTCATAATCATTCCAATTATTTTTCAGCTGATATTTATCTATTCAAAATGGTATACGTATACTTATGGTACAGCATACTCCATCGGGCGTTCGTAATACAGTACGAGTTGTGCACCAGCCATCAGTACGTCCCTGCGTATGCGGAAAAACCACAACCGATGTATCTCCGGGATGTAATGTTAAGCAGAAGGTGCTTCCAGGATCAAAAGACAATTGTACCGAGCGACCTTCACATCTTGTATAAGTATATATAAAATTTTAGAAGAAAAAAAATAAAAATGAATGATTTACATGATCTTGAACTGATAGTTGAGTCTGCAACCCCGATTATTTATATCGAAAGTTCCGAAGAAGCACGGGTAGATCGGCTTGCAGAACGCCTGAGCACAAGGCTGGGCAAGGATATTTATCGCTGGTCTGTTGTCCAGGGACTGCAGGGAGAGGGCACTGCCGGTTCCCAGGGCGGAGATGCTGACCCGGCCGCTGCCCTGAAGCGAATTCGGGGAACAAAAAAACCTGGAATCTTCCTCTTCTATGATCTCCATCCCTGGCTGGATGAGCCGGTTGTGGTTCGACTCCTCAGAGAAATCGGCAAACAGTACGACCGAATTCCCCATACCCTGCTGCTTGTTTCTCCTGCTGTAGATATTCCGGAGGAACTGCAGAATCTTGCTGTAAAATTTACCCTGTCGCTGCCTGGTCGTGAGGATATCAGAGAGATGATCTTTGCAGAAAGTGAAAAGTGGGGGTTGCAGAAAAAACGTCGGGTACAGGCAAAACAGGATATTATTGACGCCCTGGTACACAATCTGATCGGGTTGAGCTTCAGTGATACCCGCTCTATCCTGCGCAGCCTGATCTTTGATGACGGTATCCTTGATGGTCAGGATGTTGAAAAGGCCATTCAAGCCAAATACCGGGCCCTTGATACGGACGGAGTCCTCTCTTTTGAAATGGAAACGGCCCGTTTCAGTGATGTAGCCGGACTTCGCCACCTGAAGAAATGGCTTGATTATCGACGGGAGGTATTTGTAGCCGAAAATGCTCCGCCCGGATTGGACATACCCAAAGGACTCCTGCTGCTGGGCGTACAGGGAAGCGGTAAAAGCCTGGCGGCCAAATCTGTGGCCGGTGCATGGCAGGTTCCCCTGCTGCGTCTTGATTTTGCTGCTCTGTATAACAAGTATTACGGTGAAACAGAGAAAAATCTTCGCCTGTCCCTGCAAACAGCAGAGGCCATGGCACCGGCTGTGCTCTGGATAGATGAGATTGAAAAAGGGCTCGCCACAGACAGCGACGGCGGACCGGGTAAGCGAATTTTAGGAACCCTGCTCACCTGGATGGCCGAACGCGAAAGCCGGGTTTTCCTGGTGGCCACGGCCAATGATATTGAAGCCCTGCCGCCGGAACTGCTGCGTAAAGGACGTTTTGACGAAATTTTCTTTGTGGATCTGCCCAGGCAGGATGTACGGCAGGAGATTTTCCGAATTCATCTTGCAAAACGACAACAGGATCCGACCCGGTTTGCACTGGAAGAACTGGCCGAAAAATCTGAAGGCTTTTCCGGAGCCGAGATTGAGCAGGCCGTGGTTGCATCTGTCTATGCCTCCTATGCCCGCCGGGAACAACTTGACACAGAACATATTCTGCAGGAACTGGCACAAACAAAACCACTGTCGGTCCTCATGGCGGAAAAGATCACCTACCTGCGAACCTGGGCTGCCCAGCGGACTGTCCCTGCAGATTGATTACCAGATACAGCCTCCCGGCAATGCAGGAAAACAACCCGTTACTCCTTGAAAACAATCATTGTGTATCAAGAATCACGAGGCAATTACACTAATGTTCCCTGGTAGTTTCCTGACAGCACCGGCAGACGATTACTTCCCCGGGCAAGCAGTGTACTGACCAGGGCCGCCTCTTTCTGTATCGGGCCGCCGCTGAGGTCAAGTACCAGATAATCTGCTCCCATGGTGACCAGATCCTGCTGCCATTTAAGCAGGGAAAAGGGCAGAACTGCTCGGGCCAGGGTCAGGCCGTCGCGGTGTTCCAGGGTGAACTGTTCATCTTTGGGGCTGATGAAAGGCTTTTTGTACTGGAAGTGATCTTCGTCAAGCCGGGCTGTAAACAGAGGCGGACGACCGTAGACATAGACTCCCACCTTCATTCTCTGCTGCCCCCTCCCCCTGCCCCGGCACCGTTTAAAATGGGCGATGGAGGCGCCAATGTTTTCGCCTTCGCTTTCCAGGGAAAACTGGACGCCCTGAAACCCCAGGTGGCGGGTACCGTGCAGGGCTGCAGAGTTGAGCAGGTTCAGAGTGTAATGGCCGTACAGCTCAACATCACGTTCCCATTCCCCTTCCAGGAGAAAGGCAAACAGGCCATACTGGCTGCAGTGACTGAGTTCAAAACGAAAATACCCGGCGAGAACCAGGTTGCGCAGGGTTTTTCCGTACCAGGCCAGATCCTTTTCATGAATAACCGGCGGCAGGCGCCAGATCATTTTCCCCTTGAATTTATTTACCTTTTTGCCAAGGTTTCCCAGCCGCTGCACAGTGTCCCGGCTCAGGGGAACAATCAGACGTGCGGCCCGCACCGGCAGTCGCTGCTGCAGATCTGCAGGCCCGGCAACAACTACCCACCAGGGCAACTCTTTCCTGCTGCCTGCCCCGTACTTTTGTTTTCCCCTTACGCGTGCGGGCGCGTTCCCGGCTCATCCCCTTCCAGGAGAGATGATTCAGCACAGACTCCACTTCCCGTCTATCCACCTGGATTTTACGAGCGGCCAGTTTCCTGCTCCGCTGCTGCCCTTTCCGCTCTCCAACAAGGCGGGAGCCCACATCAACTTTATACAATGAGCCTCTGAAGCTCCTGCTGCTCAGCCCTTGAAGATCAGTATTCACAGACAGCTGAACCTCCTGCCCAAGCCTGCCTGTTTTTTGCCTGCGTCCCTGAACAAGCAGATGCCGAACCGTAAAATTTACCC
>CAZQKF010000020.1:0-12523 GCA_964593645.1 uncultured Desulfobulbus sp. | reverse complement strand
TCCTTTTCCAAATCACCTGCTGTATAGCTGTGGCAATAACAAATCATTGCTTCTTTCAATGTATTTCCTCCATTGTCTTATCACATTACATTCATCTTTATTCACATGCCAGTGCCTGCAAAATAGGACACTGCGCTGATGTTGCATCACTGGAACAATCCGCCAGCAAAAGCTCTAAGGCATCTCGCATTTTTTTCAAATCATGGATCCGCCCATTGATGTCATCCAGCTTTTTTTCCGCACGCTGCTTGATATCACTGCAGGTAGACTGCGGATCACCGTGCAGAATAAGGAGTTCTTTGATTTCCTTTAATGAAAAGCCAAGCTCTTTTGCCCGCCGTATAAAACGGAGACGCTGTATCGTATTTTCCGGATATTGCCGATACCCAGCCGCACTTCGCGGCGGGGCGTCTACCAATGCCTGTCGTTCATAAAAGCGAATAGTTTCAATCCCGATCCCGGCCCGGCTTGCGACCCTGCCTATGGTCAGTGTTTCCATTCTTTTCCTCTTTGGTTCCAGATATACTATAATCCCTGTACCATACTACAGGGTCAAGGGTATAATACTGTAAAATGATAACTGTGAACAGACGTGGAGCAGAGCAAAGGTTGTACGTCAGGGGAGTTTAGGAGATATCTCAGAATACAAAAAGGACTGCATCCTGGTAAGACGCAGTCCTTTCTTAAGGCAAGAAAAATAAGAGGTAGGATTGAAATTATTTATTTCGCATCTTTATGCCGAAAGGCCCAGGGCCTTACGTTTTGCCGTAATTCTTTTATCGATCAGATCAGCAGCCTTAAAGGGATCGGGTTCGATAACAAAGCAGGCACCGATGAGATCATCCAGTCCGGCCAGGGCCAGGTCGGTAACGATCTTTGAGCCGGTGATATTGGGCGGATGGCCCAGATGGGTGTAAATGCCGGAAGCCACGGCATAAGTGCCGATGGCGGCCGCTTTTTCCGAATACCACTCCGGAGAGGATGCAGCCACCGGCAGATCCGAAATATCCACGCCCAACTCATTTGCAAGCAGGGCACAGAGCTGCAGAATACGGGCATTGTCCACACAACTGCCCATGTGAATCACCGGTGGAATGCCCAAAGCACCGCAAATCTCCTGCAGGCCCGGCCCTGCCTGGTCTATGGCCTCGGGTACCAGTAAACCGGCCTTGCCGGCGGCTGTGGTTACACAGCCGGTGGCAATCACCAGGATATCCTTTTTGATCAGTTCCCGGGCCAGATTGACATTACAGTAATCATGCTTGTACTTGGGATTGTTGCAGCCGACAATACCAACCGCGCCCCGTACCTTACCCGCCTTGATAGCATCAATAAGCGGAGTAAGTGAGCCGCCCAGTGCTTCCAGCAGGGCCTCGTTGGAAAATCCGGTAACAATATCCACAGGGCCGGTGGGGATCTCCACACGGCCGGGATCACGCAGGGAATAGCGTTCTATGGCCATTCGCACCACCTTGCGTGCCTGGGCGCTGCCATTGTCCATCTCAAATTTCACATGCTCAGCACCCGTAAACCGGGCCTTGTCTGCGGTGGTCACCATCTTGGTATGATAACAGTCTCCGACCTGGACAAGACTGGGCATGATGCACTGGTAGTCAACAATAATCAGCTCAGCCGCGCCGGTGATAATGGCCAGCTCAGTCATCAGGTGATTGCCGGCCATGGGAATACCGTGCCGCATCATCAGTTCATTGCCGGTGCAGCAGAGTCCGACCAGGTTAATACCGGCAGCTCCCTTTTCTTTTGCCAGGGCAATCAGTTCCGGATCATTGACCGCCTCCATCACCTTTTCCGACACGATCGGGTTGTGGCCATGCACCAGGATATTCACCTGGTCTTCCTTGAGTACGCCGAGATTGACCGTTGCCTTGCGGGGATGCGGGGTGCCGAACAGGATATCGGAAATCTCCGTGGCGATCATGGATCCTGCCCAGCCGTCGGCCAGGCAGGTTCTGGCTGCGTGCAGCATGGTGTTGGCCGCGTCATTATCACAACCCATATGGGTGCGGTGCATCATCTCGGCGATTTCCCGATCCATGCCGCGTGGCGTTACACCGAGCTTATCCCACAGTTTACGCCGCACCTCCGGCACCCGACCGATAAAGGACAGCTCATTTTTGGTTGTGCCGTAATTTTCAAAAAACTCATCAGCCAGGTCCCTTGCTACCGCAAGTACCTCCCTCCCCTCGGTGGCAATACCAACCTCGGCGGCAATCCGTAATAACTTTGCCTCATCTTTTATAGTGTAATCCTTGGTTTTGCCATGGGCCACAGCATGCAAGGCCTCAATGCAGTCCCGGCCATGATCGGAATGTCCGGCAGCACCGCCGGTGACAAATCGGCCGAAGTTCCTGGCTACGATTACATCGGCATCAGCACCGCAAACACCGAGGGGTGCCTTTTTACTGATCCGGCAGGGCCCCATAGTGCAGTTACGGCAGCAGACTCCCGTCTCGCCGAAATTGCAATGGGGCGTCTGCTGCAGAAGGCGATCCCAGACCGTTTCAACCCCTTCCCGCTCTGCTTTCCTGAGCATCTGCTTTGCGTCTTCCCATATTGAACATTCTTCAATATTGAGCTTTTTCTTTTCAGCCATGACTTCTCCTCCTGCCGGATTTTTAAAAATACGTTGAACGCTCTACCTTCTCTAAAAATTCCCTCTAAATATAAAATAGTTGATCATACGCTGAAAAACTGTCAGCTGGCTGACAGTTTTTTGATTTTATCTGTTGAGATAAAAAATCCCTTCACAGAGATGGATAATTTTTCAAAAGATCAAGATTTGCAATAACGTACACACCTCGCTCTTGTTTCCTGAGAACTCCAGCCCGCTGCATGGAACTAAGGATAGTGGAAACGGTCTGTCTGGATGAACCGATAATGGCTGCCAACTGCTCCATGGTCAGGTCAAGATGCAAGAGAATTCCCTCCTGTATTCGTTGGCCGGATTGTTCGGCCTCGTGCAGAAAAAAATCCGCCAGTCGCCCGGATATATCTCTGAAAATTAGATTGTCAATAATGGAAAAAGACTGTTTGAGCAACTCACCCAGAATGGAAATAATGGTTCTCGACAGGGCTGGATGGTCGACCATATAGCGATGGAAATGCATGGTCGGCATGGTGAGCAGAGTGACATCTTCAATGGCAGCCACGTACGCACGGGTATGGGTTACAAAAATATCACCCGGTCCAAGGATAGTCAGGGAAAACTCCTTATCCTCCATAGCAAGGTAAATCCTTATTTTCCCCTTTTTAATTATAAAAACCAGGTTGTCATCATGTCCGGGGCCATAGATAAGGCACCCCTTTTGATACTGTCTTTCTGTAAAATCCGAACAGAGCCAGGCATAGTCCTCCTGCTCCAGTTCCGTCAACAGGTTAATAGAAGAAAATTTTGTTTTCATGCCCGATTGTCAGGAAGAAGATGAAATTATTAAGACATTTTCAAGTCAAAGCGGGCAAAAAAGAATCAAGGAGATTCCCTAAGGCTACGAATAGACCTGTTGTCCCGACGTACCGGGCTCGATGAACAATGGAAATATCCCGAGAGGATGCCTTGATGTTATATTCTCAGAAAAAACAGGTCATCATTCCACCTGCGGTAACTCTTCCCCTAAGCGCCCTTCCCGCCGAGCAGGGTGGAAGCACAATATCCCCTTCACGTTTTCAGTAAACTAATTTGAGGTTACAAACCGAGCAGATAAAATGCAATATTTATGCTGACAAAAGCCAACACCTGCTAATCCAGCATTGCTTTTTCTTTTTCATGTCCATGAAGGCTGGAGCCACCTATGGACAAACTGTGACCTTAAGCTTCACCGCAGCCTCCAACAACTTTGAATTGGCCATTGCCGTATTCGGCATCAAATCCGGCGAGGCCTTTGCCGCTGTAATCGGGCCGCTGGTAGAGGTGCCGGTCTTGATTGGACTTGTCAATGTTGCCCTGTGGCTGAAGAAAAAATATTTCCCGCATGCCAAAGAGACGCTGACCGGTATCTGTCATGTTCACCTGAAAGACTGATTGAATCCGTTAGCCGTCAAGGCTATGACAGAGGCAGATGTGAACAGTTCCGGACACAGCTCTACACAGGTCAAGAAATATTCTACTCTATATTCTTTGTGCCATCCTCCTGGACATCAATTTACTTCAGGCCATTTTTAAATGAGCTTATCCCCTTTCCCAGCCCATGCCCGAGTTCAGGTAATTTTTTGCCGCCGAAAACGAGAAAGATGATGGCCAGAATAATCATTAGTTCCGGGGTGCCGAATCCAAACATTATGTTTCCTCTACGTAATATCTTAAATTGCTGCAGAGCGGAATGTGCCTTGCACTCTTAAGCATGTGTAATTTTGAGCAGCGGACCCGCTGCTTACCCAAGTCTATCAGAATTCTATGTAGTCGTAGTCGACTATTTCCTCCATATCCCCTTCTGAATGTTTTCGGTAATAGACCATTTTGTCAAAGGTGGGCTTGTAGATGATAACAATGGAATTTTCCTGGGCCACAAGCCCCTCTTTCTGGCCGGGCGGGAAATAACGAAAAAGGGCGAGAACGTCGGCATACTCGTAAATTTTAATGGTTGCGACTCCGGCCAGGCTGTTGGCTGTTGCCGTCCGCTTCTCCTGCAGCGCCCCCAGTCCGCTGACTAACGTCTGCAGATACGCTTCATTGATCAGCTTATCAATGGGGCCCTTAAAATAGCGCAGTACTGATATCAGTTTGTTCTGAAACAACTTGAACTCCACCCGATCCACATCCGCCTCCGGATGCAGCAACTGAAACAGGGTGACACTAAATCTGTCCTCTTCCACAAATTCAACATCAGGGAAATGACGTTCAATAACAGGAAACGGGCTGTTCCACGGAATTCCCATGCAGCCGCCCGTCTCCTGTGCCAACGCTGCAGTTATGCCTCCTTGAAGAAGGAGGAGAGCAAGGAGACATGTGAGTAACGGCTTCATGCTGCAGCGCAGTTCTCTATTGACTGGTCAAGCAATTCCGCTTCCTGAGCAAGAAATGATTTGGTCAGTCCGGCCATTTCCCGGTAAAAGGGAAGCTGCGCATTGGTCATGACTTTATCCATAAATTCAGGAGCCCAGGCCAGCAGGTGTTCAGAGAGAAACCGATTTTTAATCTGCAGCAAATTTTCCGCCAGCTCTTCCTCACCATCTTCCACAGCACGTCCATATCGCTCTTCAAACTTCTGCATAAACTCCAGTTCTGCAGAAATATGATCGGGCATGCCGCCAAACTCCGATTGATAGGTAAGCCCGGTGGCCTCGACAAATTTCTTTACGGCAACGGTATCCGCTCCCCAGAGCTTGCCGTAGTCACCATCATCACGAACGCGGTGCACTGATTCATGGGGAGAAATAAAGTGGCCGGGGCCAATGAACAGACCGGTAAATTCAACCGCCAGCTGTTCTGTCAGCTCCGTCGCGTCGCTGCAGTAAAAATGGTCACCAAGTTCGATGCCAAGCTCAGTAAAGAGATCTTTAAATTTCCGGCCGCGCAGTTGGCCAAGCAGTTCAGGGCTGACCTCGTTTGCAAAGACATTTGCCAGGAATCCATACAGGCCGGCTATTTCATTGTTTGATTTCTGCACGATGTGTTTCCTCAAAAAAACTCTTGTAAAATAATTCATTAAATGACCGGGAAAGCGAGATGCTCCCCCGGTCATCGAAACTGCTGCTGTTAAGCTTTACTGATTGTCACGACTTCATCCATAAAGCGTTCCTGACCACTGATCGGATCAGGATCATTGGCGAGCAGCCAGTTGGGATGAACACCATAGGTGTCCCACCATTTCAACTTCAGATCCGGGTCATTATCGGTTCCCATGATAGACTTTTTACCGGAAGCATAGCGGCCGGATTCTGTCCTGCCAAGATGGAACGAGATAGCAATAGAACCAGGAACGATCATCTCATTGACATAGGCCTTGATGGAAATTTCACCAATTTTCGAGGTGAGTTTTACCATATCCCCATCTTTAATCCCCAGTGATGCTGCCGTTTTTGAGTTAATCCAAGCCGGATTGTCATGAAACATCTCGGTCAGCCACTTGCACTGAGTGGAACGGGAATGAATCTGAACCGGGACCTTGTAGGTAGTCATGGTTAATTGATTCTCTGCCAGCCCCTCATGTTCCGGGATTGCCTTCCAGCTGGGAAACGGTTCAAAACCTTTCTCTTTGAGGATGGTTGAATACAGCTCAAAGTAACCGGTTTTGTTCACCTTATCTGGCTTAAATCCTTTATAGACCTTGTCGCCGATTTTCTGGCCTACATAGCCTTTATAGCTGTAATGGGTTTTGGCATAGCCCTTGGACTTAGCATCCCCCTCGTCTTTGGCCTTGGATTTTTTCCAATTCCAGTATACGCCAAGGGCCTCATCCAGGATGACCCCTTCTTTTTTCAGGTCTGCATCTTTAACAACCTTCTTATGGGTTTCAAAGTGCGGCTTTTCATTGGGATCATGGTAGACACCATATTTTTTCATGTACTCAAAACCACCACCGGGAAGGTCCTTAATGTGAGGTGTCATTTCGCAGGATTTCCTGACAAACTCTTCCATGGTGTCAAACCCAAGCGGCATATCCATCCGTTTAGCCAGATCACAGAGGATGTCACTGAAGTTCCTGCACTCACCCAGCGGTTCAACAACCGGCTGCCGCAGTTCATATTCAGTCTGCTGCGTTGGACCAACATTTCCGTCCCAGTCCCATCGTTCAAGATAGCTGGTATCGGGCAGGATCAGATCGGCCAGGCGACTGGATTCATCATAGAGGATGTTAGAGGTAACGGTAAAGGGCAACATCTTCTCATTAGATAGAACATCGATGTTCTCCTGACAGTTGCCGTTGACATAGACAGGATTGTAACAGTACCAGAAATAGATATCAGGACGACCGTGTGAACCGTCTTTGATCATCTTTAAAACAGACTGGCATTCACCATGATTGGGCAAAGCAGACTTTGACCCGTTGGTTATTTTGAGTTTTTTTGCCTTTGGTTTGTTTTTGGGCCCCTTGGGATACTTCCAATGGGGCGCTACAGCCTTGCAGCGGCCGCCGCGATTGTTGATATTGCCGGTAATCATGGCCAGCATCTGGGCAGCTCGTTCGCCATCGGTTCCGTTATAATGAGCAACCAGGCCACGGTAACTGATAACACATGCAGCCTTGGCTTTGGCAAACTCCTGGGCATATTTTTTGATATTGACTGCAGAAACGCCGCTGATGTTTTCCGCCCACTCCGGGGTATACTCTGCCAGATGTTTTTTCAAATCAGCAATTTTTTCATCTGTGGGAGCATTAACATCCTCGGTGGCCCGGATAAAGGTAAAGGCATCCCGGTCATAGAGGTTTTCCTGCATAATAACGTTATTCATGGCCAGCAGGACTGCCAGGTCGGTTCCCGGACGAACCGGTTCCCATTTTGTCGATTTAGCAGCAGTGTACGACAGGCGAACATCAAAGGTTATAAGCGGAACATTTCGTTCCACCTTGGCCTTAATCAAACGCTGTGCCAATGGAATATGGTTGGTATGTGCTTCAAGCACACTGGAACCGAAGTTCAGCACATAGTCGGTATTATCAAAATCCCAGTTATCATAATGGTTGCCCCAGGTCAACTCCTGGGCCACCCATTTTCCACCCTCACAGATGGAGGTATGGCCGGAAATAGTCTTGGTTCCATAGGTGCCCATAAAGACGGTTTTAGGCAATTTGGAAGAACTGCCCTTGGCACGTCCATAATGGTACATCAATTTTTCCGGATGACCATCATCACGCAGCTTTTTCATACGTGCGGCAAGATCCGTTAAAGCCTCGTCCCAGGTAATGCGTTTATACTTTCCGTCTCCACGTTTACCCACGCGCTTGAGTGGATAAAGAATACGATCCGGAAAGTAGATCTGATTGACACCGGCCTGACCTTTGGCGCAGATTTTTCCAAGGCTGCGTATAGAGTTAGGCTGGCCTTCGATTTTAACACATCTGCCGTCTTCGACAAAAGCAATCTTGGGGTCACGTGTCACACAGCTGAAACAAACAGTCGGAACAGCCTTACGTTCTTTTCCGGTTTCCGGATTAAAATCCCTGCCTCCCTGGGCAAGTTCGACCGAACCGGCCAGGGCATTGCCGACCATTGTTTTTCCCGCTGTCATCAATACACCGCTGGCCGCAGCCAGTTTCAGCATGTTGCGGCGGCTGATTTTTTTCATTTGTAGAGTCCTCCTGTAAGTAAAACAGATTGTTTGTCCTGATTATTCAACAATGTCCCGATACTCTGTCAGTTTATCTTCCTTTCTAAAGGTATAGTCAGCCAGCACACCGTCAGGATCAATATAGAAGATATTGGGCATGGTCTTTTCTTCCGGCTTCATGGTGGACTTGTCACGATTCTCCAACAGCTTGAACTCATTGGCCAGTTTGGATACCTCGCTGTTTGGATCATTGAGATCACCAAAAATACGGGCGCCTGGAGCACAGGTATTAACACAGGCCGGGGTCACCCCCTCATCCATCCGGTGCACACAGGAAGTACATTTTACAATGGCATTTTTAGTCTTGTCCTTGCCGGATAATTTCCGTTTGTTAAAAGTTCTGGCCCCGTAAGGACAGGCATCGATACATTTGCCGCAACCAGCGCAGGCATCGTTATCGAGCAGGATCAGGCCATCGGGACGTTTATAGGTTGCACCGCCGCGGTAACGAATCTTTTTCCCTTCCGGGGTGACAAAAACCCGACGGTCTTTCGGATATTCCGGACAGGCTTTGACACAGGGAGGTACGGTCATATTGCCCATTTTTTCGGTCCCCTCACAGTGATTGCAACGACGAGGGAGTAAGGTGCGTCTGGTATCCGGGTAGGCGCCGGTAACAACCTGCTTTACAACGGTTTTAAAGGCTCCCAGCGGCACGTCATACTCTGCCTTGCAGGCAACGGTACAGGCACGGCAGCCCGTGCAACGCCGCAAGTCCATTATCATTACCCAATGTGGTACTCCGGCCTGAGCTGCTTTTGCCTCCCTGGGCTGCAGCAGGCTTACTGATGCAAGTCCGGCCGCAGCCAGAGCGGCCCCGGTACCCCGAAGCATATCCCTGCGATCATTTGTTTGGTTGGTGGTCATGACCTCCTCCTTAGTGCTGTGTTATAGGAATCTCAGAGCATCGCTCCAAGTACAGACATCTATTGTCCAAATACATTTGTTAAACTATGGAGTTACTGTTCAGGTTGAATTACCTGTTGCTCTTTAATCTGGAGCACTTCTTCTACGGCTGCCCCCGGTTCTGCGAGAGGTGTATCAGCCTGCTCAAAAGCGGCCTGTTCCTCAACCATGGGCTCAACAACATCAAGGACCCCGTAGATGCTGTTCATTGCCTCATCAATAAGCATGATGGAATATTTTTTATTATGAACACCATTGCCAAACTCCACGATATCAAGCGCTTTCTGTCCTTTTTCAAACAGCTCTTCAAATTCAGCAATCTGGTCTTCGCTGAGTTGTCCTTTGACCTGATTCATCATGGCAAAGGCCTTGTCCCGGGTTTCTCCGGCAAAGGCAACCTCGGTTTTGACCTCTTTTACCCAGTCTGCCAGCATCTTCTCATGATCCTTGGTATGACAGTCCACGCAGGCCTTGGCCGCACCACGGAGGATATCCTCGCCCTTGAGCATTTCTTCTTTTTCATGACAACCCTGGCAGTTGGTTTTCACCCTGTTCATCAAACTAGGCGTCTCCGGCACATCACCATAAGCCGCGCCAATAAGCAGGGCCTTCTGGTAGCTGTGGTGATCCGGATGACAACTGCCGCAGTTCAGACGGGCAGCCTCGATGAAGTCACCCTCCTTATGCCGTATCGGCTGATGACAGTCTGCGCACTGCGCCTTCTGTTTGGCTACATGTTCAGCATGCATGAGCTTCATATCTTTTCTCTTTGCCAGTGTCTCGGCGTCGCTGTGGCAGCTCTCACAGGCATTGGGGAGAAGTTCTGTTTCACCTCGAACCATCTGGTAATGACAGCTCTGGCAGGAAACACCGGCCTTTTCCAATGTCTGGTGGGTGATTATTTTTTGATCAGGATCCGGCGCTGCGTCTTTTTTCTGTGACTGCAGCGGCGTTGTCGGAATCTCGTGACAGAGATTGCATGCCGCCCTGCCCTTGTTAAACTCGGTTTTTCTGAAATGACAGACATAGCACTGGTTGGCCGGTACCTCGAAATGCTTTGCATCGCTGGCCTTGATATGGCAGCTGGTACAGTGCATCTGCTGACCGGGAATGGTCTTTTCGTAATGGGTCTTATGGGTAAACTTGACCTTCTTGTCCTTGCCGTAGCTCAGCTTCTTGTCCATGAAGCTGTCTGCCGGATGACACTTGGCCGTGGAACAGGATATATCGGCAATATAGGTGGCGCGACGCACCTCTTTATCATCAGAGGAGAGGTAGGTGAACAACTGGCCCAGCCCTTTAAACTTGGCATGCATGGTCATCTTCTCGCCGGGCGCGTAATGACAGTCCACACAGCGAACCTCAACCTTACCGGCCGTGCCGTGCTTATCGGCCTGCCAGCTCTTATACGGCTTATCCATAATATGACAGCTGGTACCGCAAAACGTTGGTCTGGCCGTGTACGACTCAACAGACAGCACACCGGCTACCGCAATAACGGCCAGTACAACAACGGTCAGTATAATCCCTTTAATCATGCAAACAGTCTCCTTGTGTAAAAAAACAATCTTTCAACAGAGAAAGTCTGCACAAAGAATGCCAAAAGAAAACTACCTGATTTTAAAGGATAAAATATAAGGAGGATCCTGGAATTGCTTGCTTACTATACAGGGAGCTGTCTACTTTTTAAGCAGAGACAGGTGTTGGAAATTTCATCACTGGATGTGTAAACTATGCGGCTTTATTTACCCCGGGTCTATACGACCGGTACAAACTCCGCCGGATGCGAGGGACGGCCTACAGTTTTTTGCGCAGAGTCATACGATTGATACCCAGTAATCTGGCGGCCTGGACCTGATTGCCGCCGCAAAGGTCAAGGGCCTTCTTAATAAGCATCTGCTCAACTTCCGAGATGAGCGAGCGGTAGGGGCGGGACTCATCGCCCTTGATCAGGTCATCAATCTGCATGCCGACAACCTGCCTGAAATTATCTTCTGCAGGTTCCGCCTGCTGCTGAATAACGCAGTCTTCGGCCGTGAGGACGGTGGATCTGGTAAGGACAATTCCCCTGCGGATGGTATTTTCCAGCTCGCGGATATTGCCTGGCCACGGGTACACGGCCAGCTGCTCCAGCGCCTCATCCGTTATTCCTTCCACAGGCGGATATACCTGGCGTCCGTAACGAGAAAGAAAATAGAGGATCAGGTCGGAGAGATCAGAAATCCGTTGTCGCAGGGGCGGAATAACAATAGTCAGCACATTGATGCGATGCAGCAGATCCGGCCGGAAAAGGCCCTGGCCAGACATCTCATCCAGGTTCCGGTTGGTGGCAGCTATCAGCCTGACATCCGTGGTCAGCATCTTGTTGCTGCCAAGCCGTTCAAAGGTGCCGTCCTGGAGAACCCGCAGAACCTTGGCCTGGGCGGCAACGGGCAGCTCGCCGATCTCGTCCAGAAACAAGGTGCCGCCATTGCACTGCTCAAAACGGCCGATTCGCTGCTTGACCGCACCGGTAAAGGCCCCTGTTTCATAACCGAACAGCTCGCTCTCCACCAGCTCATCGGGCAGCGAGGCACAGTTGACGACCATAAAAGGTGCATCCTGGCGATTACTGTGCTGGCAGATGGCCCGGGCCGTCAGTTCCTTGCCGACCCCGGTCTCACCGGTAATGAGCACCGGCAGATTGGAGCCAGCCACCTGACCGATTTTCTTACACATATTCAATACTTCGGGACTGGATCCGACAATACATTCCTTATCGTCGCTCGTGTCATTCCATTTTTCACCGCAGCCGCAATGGAGCTTGGCCTGCATTTTACTGGCACTCACGGCCTTGTCGATAATGGAACGTAGCTCATCGTTATCAAAGGGCTTGGCCACATAGTCAAAGGCACCGTCTTTCATGGCCTGCATGGCAGAGGATGAATCGGCAAAGGCGGTGGCCATGATAACCGGAAGATGGGGATGGGATTTTTTGATGATCTTCAGGGCGGTCAAACCGTCCATCTTCGGCATCCGGATATCCATGAGCACGGCGTCCGGGTCGTCCTCGCCGACAACCTTGATGGCCTGCTCCCCGTTTTCAGCCGTAATGATGGTGTATTCGTCGCCAAAGGTACGTTCAAAGGCATAGCGAACGCCCTTTTCGTCGTCAACTATGAGAAGTGTCGTCATAGGGTAAGACCAGGATACAGCTGGTTCCTTTATCTGTGCTGGAATGAATATCAAGGCGGCCGCCGTGCTGGCGGGCAATGTTCCAGGCCACGGCCAACCCCATGCCGGTGCCCTCTTCCTTGGTGGTAAAAAAGGGGTCAAAAATACGTTTCAGGT
>CAZQKF010000019.1:9734-12736 GCA_964593645.1 uncultured Desulfobulbus sp. | reverse complement strand
GTACCGGTATCACCCAGGACAAACATGTCTTCGTGCTGTTCCGCCTTCAGGGTATGATTGTTGGTTTTGACATAGCCGACTTCATCCATGGCAACCTCTGACTTCACCAGATAGCGGGCACCGACATTGGGTGGAATGGAAACCAGCAGGTCAAAGGGGACTTCATCTCCGGCAGCGGAAACGATTTTATTTTCTACGCAGTCGACCTCAGCCAAATCGTAACTGGCAGTAACCTTAATATTTTTTTCTTCAATAAGTTTTGAAAAAAAGGCTGAAGCCTTGGGCTTGGTGAACGCACCCGGCAGAGGAGTGACAAGATGTATTTCAACCTGATCGCGCAGACCTCGCTCAGTAAAAAACCAGTCTGCCAGGTAGACAAACTCAAGAGGGGCAACCGGACACTTAAAGGGGAACTCGGCGATATTGAGCACCAGCTTGCCGCTGCGAAAATTGCGCATTGCTTTTTCCAGACTGACTGCACCGTCAAGGGTGTAAAAATCAAAGATATTCTTGCGCCAGCCGTCCATCATGCCGGGAATTTCCTCCGGCGCAATGTCTACACCAGTGGAAACAATAATTTTATCATAGGGATAGCTGCCGGCTGTTGTCTCAACCAGTTTCTGTTCAACATCAACAGCAACAATTTCATCGACTACAAAGTTGATTCCCTTGGAGATGAACTCGCTCCGACTGCGGACAATATCATCAGCCTTGTATATCCCGAACGGGATAAAAAGAAGACCCGGCTGATAAACATGCCGATCATCTTTATCAATGACCGTAATGGCCCACTCCTCTCGATCAAGCTGCCTGCGCAATTTATTGGCAACCATAGTACCGGCACAACCTGCTCCAAGAATAACCAACTTTTTCACATTCCACCTCCATGCTGTAGAGAATTTTATATGAGCTGACCGGCAAATCCAGCCAACTCAAGACGAGAAAAATCATGATTATCAAAACTGTCTAATTTTGGTGTACCACAAGGTGTTACAATGGTCAAAGAATATTCCGATTGGCTGTCATATAATTCACAAATGTACTTAACGGGGAACACACAGAAGAACAGGATGTTAACAAACATAGTCACAAAAAGAGGCAAATTGGAAACAGTTACAGCCAGTTAGCTGGCTAAAATTTGCAACTCAAGATGTAAAAGAAAAAAAAGAGTAAAGAACACCTGCTATTTGGCCAGGGACAGGATCGGGGTGGGATGAGTTTGGGAGGAGAGCAGAACCTTAAACTGTATCTCCAGAGGCTGCAGTTCCTGCTGGACACGGCTATGGGCCAGCTCCGGGAGATTATTTGTTTCACTGAGATGAGACAACACCACATGCTGCAAACTGGATATGGCAAGACCTGCAAGAAAACGGGCAGCATCGCCATTGCTGAGGTGCCCCTGGTTTGACCGAACCCGCTGCTTGAGCGGCATGGGGTATGGGCCGTCCATAAGCATCTGTGGATCATGGTTGGCCTCCAGGATAAGGGCTTTGCATTGGCAGACGTGATGGGTAATGAGCTTGCTGACCCGGCCGGTATCTGTGCAATAGCCAAGAGCAGCATCAGCATCGGAGATGACAAAGCCGACCGGATCTGCTGTATCGTGAGAAATACGGAATGGATGCACGGCCAAACCGTCTATCACAAAAGATTCACCAGTGCCGAATTCAAGCCGACTGTACAGTTTTTTCACCCTGCTTTCAGAGGCCAGGTGCGTACCTGCATTGGCATAAACCGGCAGATTATAACGCCGCGACAACACCCCTACCCCGCTGATATGGTCACCATGCTCATGGGTGACTACGATGGCAGTCAGGTCTTCGGGTGAACGCTCAATAAGGGCAAGCCTGTGCCGGATTTCCTTGCCGGAAAAACCTGCATCAATAAGGATGGACGTGGAACCGGATTCCACCAGGGTACAGTTACCTTTGGATCCGGAGCCGAGAACAGAAAATTTTAGTGCCATGCAACTACGAAGAAAGAGTTAAACCACGAACCACACGAAATACACGAAATTGTTTTTGGATGAGTTGACCTGGAAGACAACCGTGAGACACTACCTCTATTTTCTACCATTGTCTCTTATGAACGAGAAAAAAGTTTTGTATCATTTTCTTTTCTGTTTTTTTCGTGTATTTCGTGTATTTTGTGGTTTGGTTTCAAATGCCGGTATGACCAAAGCCGCCGCTGCCACGCTCGGTTGCATCAAGACTGTCAACCACCTGCAGTCTGGCTTGACAGACCGGGGCCAGGATCATCTGGGCGATACGGTCTCCGCGATGGACGGTAAAAGGTTCCTGCCCGAGATTGATTAAGCCAATCTTTACCTCGCCCCGATAATCGGCATCAATGGTGCCCGGGGCGTTAATGATTGAGATACCGTGTTTGACCGCAAGACCTGAGCGCGGCCTGATCTGGATCTCATAGCCGTCGGAAATAGCCACCCCGAATCCCGTGGGCAGCAGTTTGATCTCACCGGGCTGCAGGGTCACGTCTTCAGTTACTGCAGCTGCTGCATCCATACCGGCTGCCAGAGTAGTTTCATACCCGGGCAGGGGCAAATCCTGACAGGCCTGCGGATCAAACCAGCAAAATTGAACATCCACCTGTTGCATACCAACACCATTATTTTACTCTGAACGTTGCAAAAAACGTAGGAGCGGCGCCCCCGCCGCGAATGGCACGGCAGAAGTCCTCCTTTCGCGGCGAAGCGCCGCTCCTACAGACAAAAAAGGCACAGAGCCGGAAAAAACCGAGTCTGTGCCTTGGGTTTTGATTATATCAAAAAAACTCTACTCGGCACCGTCTGCCAGGGCAGCCTTACGGCTCAGGCGAATCCGACCGCGGCTATCCACTTCAATAACCTTGACATTGACATGATCACCTTCTTTTAAGATGTCAGTAACCTTGTTAACCCGCTCGTTGGCCAGCTCAGATATATGCACCATGCCGTCTGTGCCGGGCAGAATCTGGACAAATGCACCAAAATCCTTAATGGTACG